>DAOUGF010000720.1:0-5062 GCA_034429295.1 Chloroflexaceae bacterium | reverse complement strand
GCTGTACGGACACTACGGCACGTTCGACACGGCCTGCGCATCGGTTGTGGTTATAGCGACACCCAGGCGCAACGAGTTCACTATCTCGGCGCTCTGGTCGGCGCAGCGAATCAGGTCGCGGATGTCCGCCTCGCTCGCCTCGGCCTCAACCATGACGGCGCAGGTGATCTCCTGGATACGTTCCGGCTCGCCGCCCCACTCCACGTGAACGTCGATCTCCACCCGCCTGAGCTCGATCGCCCGCTTCGCCGCCTCCCGGCAGAGGCTGATATAGGTGCACGCGCCGACGGCCAGCCGCAGCAGTTCGCCCGGCCTGAACCCGCGATCTGCGCCGCCCGCCTGCTGGGAGCGATCGATGGTGAGAGTGCGCTGGCCGGCCCAGGCGACGGCGAGGCCGGCGTCGGGTAGCTTCTGGATATGCACAACGGGCTGTGCCACGAGCGCTCCTCCTTCTTTTAGCCCCATCTCCTCCCTTGCAAGGCTAGGGCAGAGGTCTCAAGAAAGCCTAAAAGGCTGCCCTTGACCATGGCTCGCCGGATTATTCGCCCTCGTTAGTCCGACCACGCCTGCAGCTCGATGATATTGCCCTCGGGGTCGGTGACGTAGCACCAGGTGACGCGTGCGCCGGTTGCCACCTGCAGGGTGACAATCTCGCCGATGACGCCCCCGCCGGCCTCGAGCACGGCGGCTTGCGCGGCGGCCACATCGTCGACCTGAAACGCGATGTGCCCGAAGCCGGGCCGGTTCACGGCCGGCGCGCCGCGCTGCTCGAGGATGTTGTAGTTGAAGATCTCGAGCGTGGGGCCGTTATCGCCATAGCCGGGCAAGCGGAGATGGACCCCACGCAGGTGCGCGCCCGGGATCCCCGTCCCTGCTTCCAGCTTTTCGCGCCGAAAGTCGCGCTCAGGCGGGACAGGGACGCACCCGAAGACCTCCTGGTAGAAGCTGGCGAGCCTGCGCCAATCTACGGCGATGAGATTCGTGTGGGCGTATTTCGCTGCGATACCCATAGCTTGCCTCCTCAAAGGGATCGAATACTATCGCTGTCGCGGCCTTCGTGCCGCCTCGTCCTGGTTCGCCCCTGACTATAGATGAGGTTGGTGCGCCCGGTCTTCACTCGAAAGAATGGAGCCGGGAATAGAAAAGAGCGGGTGGCGTCGCGTTCTGCGTGGGCGACAATAGGGCTGTCAGCACCGGGGAGAGGCGCCTGACCGGCCTGCTCATCGAAGTGCCGCGCGGGCTGCCGATCGCAGCGAAGGGCTACGCGCTCCTGGTCGTCGAGCGGTGTGTCCCCGTTGCCGGCGAGGAGGCCCTCATCCCTTGGCCTCTCTCCGCTGCAAGGTCGACAGCTTCGCTGGTGTAATGGAAGCCCGGCGCTGGCGTGGGGCCGGTACTGCCGCTCCCGCTCTCGGCGCAGAGGGGCATGCAGCGATGGCGTGTCGACGCTGGCGGCCGTCGGCTTTAGGGGTCCAGGGGACAGTGTCCCCTGGCGCGGGAGGTCCAGGAGGGCCGGCGCGGGCCCTCCTGGGCCGGGGGCGCGAAGCGCTTGCGCCCCGCAAGGGCGTGTTGTAGAGCCAAGCCGGGCGAGCGGCGCGGCAGCGCCCCAGAGCCTTTGCTCATGCCCTGGACACTAGCGGGCCGGCAGCCCGCGCACCCTGGCCCCCGTTGGCTTGGCAGCTACCGGCGGGAGCGCGACGCTCCCGGACAGCACCGGCCCGAGAATGTTGTTGTAGGCACCCCCCGATAGCTCGTGCGACTCAAGCACGCCGCCGTAGCTGGTCAGAGCATTGGCGGAGTCGACCTGCGCGTACAGCGGCGTGCCCGCCGGGAGCGTCCCGCTGAAGCTGCTCCGCTCGGCCTGGAAGTAGGCGTCGCCGATCGTCAGCGTCAGGCTCTCACCCGGGTCGAGCGGCAGGGCCGCGCCGGTGATGCCCCAGGCCAAGCCTTGCGAACCCTGGGTATCCCAGGTCTCGTTCACGCCGGTCGGCGGCCGATCCGGGTTGATATACAGGTCGACCCAGAATGTGCCGGTGGCGGGCGCGGAGCCTTGGTTGCGGATCACAACCTGGATGCTGTTGCCGCTTGCGACGATCCGCTCGACCACCAGATCCGGGTGGCCCTCGCTATGCATCAGTGGCAGGTAGGTGGTGTAGCTCAGGCTGATCTGGAAGCTGCCGAGGTCGGTGGCGGCGGCCGGGTTCCCAGCCGTGTCAAAGACTTGGGTGGCCTCAAGGCTCACGGTATAGCTGCCGTCATCGGAAGCATCCCAAGCGCCGCCGGGCGGTGTGATCTGGTAGGTGGCGGTGCGCGGTGTGCCGTCGCTGGCCGGGCTGACACTGACCAGCGTGGCCAGCTGGCTGAAGCCATTCGGCCCGCTCACGCGGATGTCGCTGTCGTCCAGGCTGCCGACATCGATCGCCAGGTTGTCGCTGAACACCACGGTGAAGCTGAAGGTTGTGCTGCCGCTCGTGACCGGTGGCGTCACCAGGCTGCCGGCGGTCGGCGCGGTCTTATCGATCGTGTAGAACTCGCCGGCGCTGAAGTCACCGTTGCCAGCGCCGCTGCCGCCAAGCGGATTAGCGATCACATCGATGATCGTGTCATCATCGACAAGGTCAAGGCGGATGGTCCCGTCGCCCGTGCCGGTGTTGACCGTTACCGTCCAGGTCGTGCCGCCGCCAGTCACGTCGGTCACGCTCGCGCCGCTCACCCCGCTCAGGGTCAGGGCGAAGTCGCCCTCGTCCACGCCGATGACAATCTCGCTAAACGTGACTGTGAAGGCGACTGAGGCCGCGTTTGTCGGATTGGCTCCGGCCCGCACGATCGATGCGACGGCCGGCGCAGACTTGTCGATCGTGTAGACCTGCCCGGCGCTGAAGTCGCCGTTGCCGGCTCCGCTGCCGCCAAGCGGGTTGGCCGCCACGTCGGTGATCGAGTCGTCGTCGACCAGGGCGAGCCTGAGCGTCCCATCTCCAGTCCCGGTGTTGACTGTGACGGTCCAAGTTGTGCCGCTGCCAGTCACGTCGGTCACGCTCGCGCCGCTCACCCCGCTCAGGGTCAGGGCGAAGTCGCTCGCATCGACACCAGTCACATTCTTGGAGAAGGTCACGATGAACTGCACGCTTGCCGCGTTGGTCGGGCTCGGGTCGGCCCGCACGATGCCGGTTACCACCGGCGCGACCGGGTCAAAGTCGACGCTGTTGTCGGTGCTGGTCGAGGCAGCGCTTGGATTAGTTGCCAGATCTTGTGCTGCGCCCGCCGGGATCGTCACTACCACTGTCCCGGCGGCGGTCATGCCAGTGATCGCAACGTTGTAGGTTGTTCCGCTGCCGGTCACGGTGGCGGTGGTCGCGCCAGCTGTGCCGCTGATGATCACGTCGGCGGCGCTATCGCCGAAGCCGGTCACCGGCTCGTCGAACACCACTGTGAAGTTGATCGGTGCGATGCCGGTCGGGTCGGGCTGGCCGGCCGCCTGATTGACTGTCACAGCCGGCGCGACGCTGTCGTAGGTGCGGCTGAACTGGTCGGCGGCAGTGTTGCCGTTGCCGGCGGCATCCTGGGCCACGCCAGCGGCGATGTCGGCCGTCACCAGACCCTGGCCGGCGGGCACGAGGTCAAAGGTGTAGGTTGTGCCGCTGCCGGCGAAGTTCGAGACGGTGCCGTTGGAAACCGAAATATCAGCCGCAGTAAAGCCGGTCACGCTCTCATTAAAGGTGACTGTGACCGGGATTGGCGAGACATTGGTCGGGTCGGGCGCCGCCGAGCTAAACGCCACGGCCGGCGCGGTCGTATCGACGACCCATGTGAAGCTGGCCGGTGTGCCATCTATATTGCCGGCGTTATCGATCGCGCGCACCTCGAAGGTGTGGCTGCCGTTGCTCAGGCCAACATAGGTCTGCGGGCTGGTGCAGGGCGTGAAGCTGCCGCCGTCGATTTGGCACTCAAAGCCTGCCACGCCGCTGCCGCCCGGATCGCTGCCGGTGAAGGTGAAGGTGGCATTCGCGCTGTTGCTCGGATTGGGCGGGTTGGCTGTGATCGTCGTGTCCGGCGCGACCGTATCCACTGTGAACGTGTTGGTGTTTGAATCGACACTGGTGTTCCCAACCGCGTCGGTGGCGCGCGCCCGCACGGTGTGCGAGCCGTTGCTCAGAGGAGTAGGCGGTGTGAAGTTCCAGTTGCCCGCCCCATCGGCAGTTGTCGTTCCGGCGGCCGTTCCGTCGATAAAGACCGTCACAGTGCTGTTGGCCTCGGCCGTGCCGCTGACTAAGGGCTGGGTGTTGTTCGTGATGCTCCCATTCGCGGGCGTGATCACAACCGGCGCAGGTGGTGGAGTCGTGTCGATCACCCAGGTGAAGCCGGTCGGCGTCGGGTCGACATTACCGACACCATCCACCGCACGCACCTCGAAGGTGTGGCTGCCGTCGCTCAGGCCAACATAGGTCTGCGGGCTGGTGCAGGGCGTGAAGCTGCCGCCGTCGATCCGGCACTGGAAGCCGGCCAGCCCGCTGCCGCCACTATCGCTGCCGATGAAGGTGAAGGTGGCGGTGCTGCTGCTGCTAGGGTTTAGCGGGTTGGAAGTGATCGTCGTGTCGGGCGGCGTGAGATCGGTCAGCTCGTACGCGCCGATGTCGCAGATGCCGCCCACAGGCCGGGCAACCCCGCGCTGGTCGGTCGCCGCACAGGTGGCGTTATTGCCAGCGTTGATCGCCGGGCTGCCAGCCAGCAGCGCGTGCGTCTGGGTCGAGCCGCCATTGTTGGCCAGTGGTCCCAAGAGCGGCGTCCCGCTGGTCAGGTTGTTGGAGCCCCCTATCGTCCCATTAACGTTGTCGATGGTGGCGGTGCCGCTCCCGCGATAGTTCTCGGCCACAATAGTGTTGTTCAGTGTGACGGAGCCACCGGCGACCCGCAGGCCGCCACCGGCTTCGCCGCCGGCATTGTTGTTATCAGAGTGGTTCTGGGTGATCGTGACATTCGTGATCGTCGCATTGCCGCTGGCGATATAGATTCCGCCGCCGGCGCCATCGGCCCGGTTGCCCGAGATGGTGTTGTTGGTCAGGTTGAA
>DAOUGF010000719.1:0-9880 GCA_034429295.1 Chloroflexaceae bacterium | reverse complement strand
CCCGTCGATGAGACGGGTACACCATCAACCGGCGGCACGGTACGGCCTTCCTGCTTGGGGTGGTCCGGAGGGGGCAGCGCCCACTCCGGCGGGGGTGCAGGAGGCGGAGCCCGCCTGCAAAGGAGCCCACCGCCCAGGTGCCGCCACCGCGCAGGTGAAGCCCGGCGGGGGTGCAGGGGGCGGAGCCCGCCTGCATGACCGCGCACCGCCCAGGTGAAGCCCGGCGGGGATGCAGGGGGCTGTAGGGGCAGGCCCACGTGCCTGCCCGCACGCGCCCACCGCGCAGGTGTGCCCCGCCGACGAGGCGGATACGGTACAATTCCCGGGGCAGCCATGAAGCCGGAGCACAGTCTATGGTGAGTAAAGGGCGACCGGTGGCGCTGGTGACGGGGGCGAGCAGCGGGATCGGCGAAGCGACGGCCCTGGCGCTCGCCCGCGCCGGCTATGCGGTGGCGCTGACGGCGCGACGAGCGGCACTACTCGAGGAGTTGGCGGGCAGGATCCGCCGTGCGGGCGGAGTTGCCCTCCCTGTGCCAGCCGACCTGCTGGCAGGCACGGAGATCGATGGCGTGGTGCGGGCAGTGGAGGCCCAACTCGGCCCGATCCAGGTGCTGATCAACAACGCGGGCGTGAGCCTGCGCCACCGCGCCTGGCGCCCAAGCGACGAGGCGCTCGAGAGCGTGTTCGGCACCAACCTGCTCGCGCCGATCAGGGTCGTGCGGGCCGTCGCGCCGCTCATGGTTGAGCGCCGCAAGGGCCATATCATCAACGTGGGCTCGATGGCAGCCTATGTGGGCACGCCCGGCTCGGCTCTGTACGCCGCCAGCAAGGCGGGCCTGCGCATCTGGAGCAGGACGCTCGGCCACGAATTGCGCCCCTACGGGGTGCATGTCTCGCTGCTCAGCCCCGGCTACATCCGCACGCCGATGACCAGCAACATCCGCGTGCCGATGCCGCCCCCAGAGGCCGCCGCGGCCGCGGTGCTGCGACTGCTGCGCCGGCCGCGGCGCGAGCTTGTGGTGCCTCGTTACTACGCGCTGGCAGCCTGGGTGGAGTGGTTCACACCGTGGGCCGTGGATCTAGCGATGGCACTGCTGCCTCGTCGCACCCCTTGACGGCAAAACAAAGACACGAGGCGACGCCTCGTGTCCTGTTCTCGCTCCGGCCCGCACAGGCAGGCCCCGCTCACTTGATGGTGCGCTTGAGCATCTGTCTGCGTTGCCTTCCCTGGTTAGCTGCCGGAGGACTCGCCACCCTCCTCCTCGATCTCCACGTCCTCCTCCTGGAGATGGATATCGGCGAGCTCGCGCAGAGCGGTGAAAAGCTCCACATCCAGGATAACCCCGGTTGGGTAGCCCTTCTGGGTCACGATAATGGGCTGATGGTTAGCCCGCGAGCGCTTGATCAGGGCGGCGAGAGAGGAGGCGGCTTTGGAGATCGGAACCACCCCCTGCTTTAGATCGACATCGAGCGTGTACTTCTTCAGGTCAACCATTGGATGCCTCCGTCGGTAAAGGCGACACTCAATACGAGAACCACCTCTATGAGTGGGAAGAGTGCGCCAGCGTACCTGTTCTCGAACCACGGTCCCGCAGAAGATGCGGGACCATTTGAACGTGCGGGGGAGATAATTTCTCGTACCAGCCCGCCTGAAAAATGGCGCTGTATTTCAGGCCACGACACAGATAAACACAGCGCTGTATTCTACCACACCTAGGCAGAATTGTTAAGACAGGTTAAACAGAAATTGGTACTATATTGCTGGTAGGGAAACTCCCTCCTGGCTGCCCCGCAACTCCGCATGTAAATGCTGTAACGCATGTGAACTAACGCCATGCCGACGAATCTGATTCTGAACCACGGCCCGCTGCCATTGCCCGCCTTTCTGCCCGATGGAACTCTGGGCGTAGTGCGCGCCGTAGACGCGCGCGACCTGCAAGAGGCTGGCATCACAGCGGTCGTGATGAATGTCTACCACCTGATGCAAAAGCCAGGCTCATCCACAATCGCAGCCTTGGGCGGCCTGCATCGTATGGCAGCCTGGGATCGGCCGATTATCACTGATTCTGGCGGCTTCCAAGCCTACTCGCTGATCAGGCAGAACGCCCGCGCCGGGCGCATCAGCGACAACGGGATCAGCTTCCAGCCGGAAGGGGCCGAGCGCAAGTTCCAGCTCACCCCTGAGAAGAGCGTGCAGCTGCAACTCGCCTACGGCAGCGATGTGGTGATCTGCCTGGACGACCCGACCCACGTGGACGACCCGCCGGCCGAGCAGCGGGCTTCGGTCCAACGCACGCTGCGTTGGGCGCGCCGCTGCCGCGATGAGTTCGACCGCCAGCTGGAGCAGCGCCGCCTCGGCGAGCAACGGCCCTTGCTCTTCGCTGTGGTGCAGGGCGGCGGCGACTACGCCCTGCGGCGCGAGTGCGCCGAGGCGCTGGTGGCGATCGGCTTCGACGGCTTCGGCTTCGGCGGCTGGCCACTGGACGCCCAAGGCCGCCTGCTTCACGATCTGCTCGCCCACACGCGGGCCCTGATCCCGCCTCATCTGCCCATGCACGCCCTCGGCGTCGGCCACCCGCAGAGCGTAGTCGAGTGCGCCCGCATGGGCTACCAGATCTTCGATAGCGCCCTACCGACCCGCGACGCCCGCGCGGGCCGGCTCTACGCCTTCGCTGAGGGCGCGGCGCCCACGGCCCGCCTCGCAGGCCCCTGGTTCGACATCGTCTACGCCGCTGACAAGAAGTATATTAAGGCCCAAGGGCCGATCTACCCTGGCTGTGATTGCTTTACCTGCCGCCACTACGCGCTCGGCTATCTCCATCATCTCCAGAAAGCAGGTGAGACGCTCTTCCTGCGCTTGGCGACGATCCACAACCTGCACTTTATGGCGCGCCTGATGGGGCTGCTGCGCGCAGAAGGCGCGGGCGCGCTCGCGCCGGCACCCTAAGCTCAGGTGCAGCGTTGAGCCGGCGCCTCGGCCATACAAGGTATCGTATAATACCCGGACGATTCGGCCACATCGCCCACTTGGAGCCGTCCCCTTATGTATCGCCAGCACTCGTTCTGCTCATTCTGCGGCCGTCGCTTCCTCGAAGGCCAGCGCTGGCCGCGGATCTGCGGCCATTGCGGCAGCACCACCTATCGCAACCCACTGCCCGTCGCCCTCGCGCTGCTGCCGGTAGACGACGGGCTGCTGGTGATCCGCCGCGCCGCCGCACCGCGCCAGGGGCAGCTCTCGCTCCCCGGCGGTTTCATCGAGCTTCACGAGAGCTGGCAGCACGCTTGCGCCCGCGAGTTGCGGGAGGAGGCTGGCGTTACGGTCCCCCCGGAGACGTTCAGCGACTTTGGTGCGCGCTCCACCCCCGACGGCTACCTGCTCGTCTTCGGCCTTGGGCCCACTCTGCGCGAGGCCGACCTGCCGCCCTTCCGGCCGAACAGCGAGGCCGAGGCGCGCCTGATCATCACCGCGCCCGCAGAGCTCGCCTTCCCCCTCCACAGCGAGATGGTGCAGCGCTTCTTCGCCTCGCGGCGGTAGGTTGAACCGCGCCCCCAAGCTCAAGCTTGGGAGCGCGGGAGCAGGCGCCAGGCTACGCTACAGCGCGATCTCCAGCCCCTCGTAGGCGGCGCGGCAGGCAGGGAAGAGCTTCTGAGTCTCGCACTCGATCTTCGCGATCTGCTCATCGTCGTAGCGGGGCTCGTGGTGGAAGAGCACCAGCTGCTTCGCCCCGCACTGCCGCGCCACTTCGGCAGCCATCTGCGGGGTGCTGTGGCCCCACCCCTGCCTGCTGCGGGTGTACTCCTCGGCCATGTACTGCGCGTCGTGGATGAGCAGATCGGTGTCACGGGCGAAGTTTACCAGCCGCTGGTCCGTCTCCACGTAGCCCTCGGTGTCGCTGGCGAAGACCATCGAGCGGCCGTGGAACTCGATCCGGTAGATATAGACGCCGTTGCGCGGGTGGGCGTAGCTCTTGTGAACGCGGATGCGCACAGCGTCGGGGCCAGGCGCGATCAGATCGTGAAAGGTGTTGTAGACCTGCGGCTCGCTCTGCTCGCCGTCTAGCAGCACCGTTTCCGTCTCCCGCAGGCTGCGGATCACCTTGAGCGATGGCATCTCGGCCAGGCTGATCGGGAAGCTCGGCGGCAGCACAGCATGGTTGAGCGTCTCGTCGAGCTCCTCCTCGAAGGTGCGTGGCCCGAGGATGTGGAGCACACTGCTGCCCAGGTAGGCCGGAGGGAAGTAGGGGAAGCCCTGGGTGTGGTCGTGGTGCATATGGGTGAGCAGCAGCGTGGCGCGGATCGGCGTGCCGCGCTCTTTGGAGCGGCGCAGCAGATCGTAGCCGAGGTTGATGATCCCCGTGCCGGCGTCGATGATCAGAGTGTGCTCACCAGCCTGCACCTCGACGCAGGTGGTGTTACCGCCATAGCGCACCGTGCGAGGGCCGGGCATAGGATAGCTGCCGCGGGTGCCCCAGAAGCGTACGATGAACTGGTCTGCGCTCATAGCGAGGATTGGGGGTTGAGAGCTGGGCCGACAGCGTGTCCCCGCGCTGTTCTATTGCACATAGCTCTGGAGCAGCTCGATGAGCAGCCGCACGCCGACGCCGGTGGCGCCGCGGGATTGGTACGGCCGCGCCGGGCGATCCACCCAGGCCGTGCCGGCGATATCGAGGTGCGCCCAGGGCATCTCGCCCGCGAAGGCGGCCAGGAAGGCGCCAGCGGTGATCGCTCCCGCAGGCCTGCCCACCCGGTTCTTCACATCGGCGATCTCGCTCTTCACCATCTCCCGGTACTCGTCCCAGAGCGGCAGCTGCCAGACCCGCTCGCCGCTCGCCTCGCCGGCCCGCACGAGCCTATCGGCGAGCTCCTGGCTGGTGCCCATCATGCCGATGGCGTGGGGGCCGAGCGCGATCTGGATAGCCCCGGTGAGCGTCGCCAAGTCGACCACGGCAGCCGGGTTGTAGCGCTGGGCGTAGTGGAGGCCGTCGGCGAGCACGATGCGGCCTTCGGCGTCGGTGTTGAGCACCTCCACCGTCTTGCCGCTCAGGGTGGTCACAATATCGCCGGGGCGGAAGGACGTGGCGCCAGGCATATTCTCGGCCGAGCAGACGATGCCGACGACATGGAGCGGCAGCTTGAGCTCAGCGGCCGCCTGCATGGCGCCGAACACGGCGGCGGCGCCGCCCATGTCCATCTTCATGTTCTCCATGCCCTCGGCCGGCTTGATCGAGATGCCGCCGCTGTCGAAGGTGATGCCCTTGCCCACCAGACAGATGGTGGGCTTGCCCTCAGCCGCGCTGCCGTACTCCATCACGATGAAGCGGGGCTCGTTGGCCGAACCCTGGCCCACGGCCAGGATGCCGCCGAAGCCCTGCTCGGTCAGCTGAGCCTTATCGAGCACCGTGACCTGCAGGCCGAGGCGCTCGCCGAGGGCCAGGGCCTCCTCGCCGAGCACGGCCGGCGTGACCGCGTTGCCGGGGGCGTTGGCCAAGTCGCGGGCGAAGGCCACGCCGCGGGCCAGGACCTGGCCACGGGCAATGCCGGCGCGCACCTGCTCCACCGCCCCGCTCACGAACACCGTTGCGCCCTCGACGGCAAAGCGCTGCTCGGGCGTCAGACCCGTCTGGTAGCGGGTGTAGCGATAGGCGCCGAGCTCGAGCCCCTCGGCGAAAGCCTGGGCCGTGACCTCGGGGGGAAGCGGGATGGAGCCGTCGGCACCCATGTTGAAGGCCGATACCTGTAGCTCCCGGGCCTTCTGGGCGGCGATGGCGCTCGCCTGCCGGACGGTCTCGGCGGTTACGGCCTCGCGCTTGCCGAGGCCGAGCAGCAGCAGGCGGCGGGGGGCAACAGCGCCCCGCGGGTAGAGCAGCAGGCTCTGCTTCGCCCGGCCGCGGAAGTCGTCAGCCTCGAGCAGTTCGGAAACGGCGGTGGGTAGCGGGCTATCCTCGAAGGCTGCTAACACGGCGAGAGCGGCCGGTTCACGCAGCAGATCACCAGTTCTGACGCTGATCTCCATTGGGGCACTCCCATCAAAAACAGGCCCGAATAGCCTATTCTACGCCCGCGGCCGGGCCGCGTCAAACCCTGTACGCTCTGCCGCCCACGGCGGGCCGCGCAGCGGACCTTCTCTTGTGCAAGCTTAGGCCTTAGGCTATAATGGCGAAAATCCTGTTTCGTAAACCGTTTTCGCCCCGCTCTCTCATTCCAGCGCGGCTGTTGACTGTGCGGCCGGCAAGCATAAGGGAGCCGACCGTGAGTGTCACATCGATAGTTCTGGTGCACGCCCACGCCCTCTTCCGCGAGGGGTTGCGCCATCATCTCTCAACGCTCCCTGAGTTCCGTATCACTGGCGAGGCAAGCAACGGGCAACAGGCTATCCAGCTTGTTGACTACACCGACCCGGATCTGGTGCTGATGGAGGTTGACCTGCCCGGTATCAACGGCTTGGAGGTTTCCCGCGCCATCAGGCGCACCCACCCCCAGGTCGGCATCATCCTCTTCAGCGCCGCGATGGACGGCGACACGGTTGTGAAGGCCATTCGCGCCGGCGTGGCCGCCTATCTGCCGCGGAATATCGACTGGGAGAGCCTGCTCCAGGTGCTCCATGATGTGCGCCGGGGCGACTACCCGATCAACGAGCTGGTGCTCTCGCTGCCCGATGTGGCCTCTCAGGTGCTGGAAGCCTTCCGCCAGATGGTGGTGGACGAGGACACCCAGAGCATCTACTCGCCGCTCTCGCCCCGTGAGCTCGAGGTGCTGGAGTTGGTGGCCGCCGGCCGCACCAACAAGGAGATCGCAGCGCAGCTCGACATCAGCAACCAGACGGTTAAAAACCACGTCTCCTCAATCCTGCGCAAGCTCGCCGTGAACGACCGCACCCAGGCCGTGGTCTACGCGATGCGCCGCGGCTGGATCAAGGTGGTGCTGCCCGGCGACGCCTGATGACACCCGCCCGGCGGGCCGTCCCGCCGTACGCCCTCCTCACCCCGGGAAAGGCATCGACCTGTGAAGTCTTCGAGACGATTCGCGGCCCTCGTCCCTCTGCTCCTGGCGTTGATCACGGCTCTCTCCAGCTGCGAGCTGGCCGCGGTCGGCGAGAGCGAGCAGATCGCAAACATCGAGACCATCCGGGCCGGCACGCCATCGCCAACCCCCGAGCCTACGATCACCAATACTCCCGAGCCCACGCTCACGCCCGAGCCGACGGCGACGCCCACCCCTACGGAGGGGCCATCGCCGACGGCGACGAACACCCCGCTGCCGAGCCCCACACCGCTGCCTCCCACGCCGACGCCCAATCCGGCCCTCACTGGCTTCAGCTTCTGTACCCAACGGGCTGGCTCGGTGGGTAGCCGCTTCTCGGCCCGCCTCGCCGAGGTGCAAGCCAGCGGCACCCCCGCCTACGAGCAGGTTGTGATCCGCTTTGAGCTCTCCGAGGGCTCGGCCCCGCTCGGCGCCACAGCCGCCTGCGTCAGCGCCGCCGATGACGCGGCCGTTGATGCGGTGGTCGACAGCCCCTACCTGCTCCGCGTCGCGCTCCCCGGCTGGCTCCGCGACGAGAGCTTCAGCAGCTCGGCCGTTAGCGAGACGCTCACCTTCAGTGGCACCCGCACCCTCAGCAGCGCCCGCCTCGTCCCCGCCGAGACGCCCGACGCCGGCGCAGAACTGCTGATCGGCCTGGAGGAGGCGCTGCCCTTCCGCCTCACCATCGAGCGCAACCCCACCCGCCTGGTGATCGCCGTGGCCCGCAGCTCGCCGGTCGTCTCCAGCAGCGATCAGCTCCGCGTGCCTGCCGGCGGCGCCCCCGACCTCGCCGCCCCGCTCTTCGTGATCGCCGACGGCGACATTTGGCGGATCGAGCCAGGCCAGGCCAGGCCTACCCCTGCCTCCGCGGACCAGCCCTCGCCAACCCCGCTGCCGGGCTCCGGGCTCAGGGTGGCCGGCCCCGCCCGCGCCACCAACCTCACCGAGTCGGCGGAGACGGAGACGGATCTGGCAGTGAGCCCTGATGGGTCCATGCTCGCTTTCTGCCGCGCCGCCCCCGGCCTCGACCCGGCCGACGCCGAGCTACCGGTGCCGAGCGCGCTCTGGACGATGAGCGCCGACGGCGATAGCCCGCGCCTGCTCGCCCAGGTTGGCGTGAGCTGCGCCGACCCGGCCTTCAGCCTCGACGGGCAGACCATCGCCTTCGCCGTTGACGAGACGGGCGCCACGCCCATCCAGCGCACAATCTACACTGTGCCCGTGGCCGGCGGGCGGCCCGAGCGCCTGCTCGATGGCGTGGACGAGTGGAGCCGCTTCGCGCCCCAGTGGCTCGCCAACGATGCCCTGGTCTTCGCGGCCAGCGCCCAGGATGGCCGCAGCACGATCTTCCTGCGGGCCGCCAACGGCGAGGTGAGCGACATTGGCGCCGCCATCCTCGTGCCCGACAGCGGCTCAGCGCCCTATAGCGCCCTCGGGCGCCCGCTGGCCGCGCCCGACGGTCGCCGCTTCGCGGTGGAGGCGCTGCGGATCGATGGCGACGGCGCCGACCTGGCTGTGCTCGACGCCCAAGGCGATCTGGTGGAGCTGATCGGCGTCCAGCGCACCCTCCCCCCGCGACCCACCCCGGCGCCGCCGTCGCCCACCCGCACCCAGGCGCCCACCCGCACGGCCACGATCACACAAACGCCGGCCACTCCTGAGGCCACCACTGCGGCCAGCGCCACTCCCACGGTCACGGCCACCGCCACCGTTACGCCCACAGTGGCGCCCACCCCGGAGCCCGAGCCCGAGGCGCTGCCAGTGCGCGAAGGGCCGTACTGGACACGCCCGCTGGCTTGGGACGCTGACGGCCGCCTGCTCTATCTGAGCACGCTCTGCGCCAGCGAGATCGTGCAGGACTATCAGCTCTTCCGCTGGGCAGGCCCCAGCCGCTCGGAGCTGCTGACGACAGGCCAGGGCTTCGGCGGAATCGGCACCGCGGTAGCCGCCGGCGACGCCCTCGCCTATGTGCTCACTGAGCAGGCCCCGCCAGGGCCCCGCGGCCCCAGCGCCGCCACACCCCGCAGCCCAGCCAGCCTCTGGCTCTGGGATCTGGCGGGCGGAGCCCGCGGACCGCTGCTCAGCAACGAGCGCGACTTCGGAGCGCTAGGGCGTTAAGCCCGCTTCCAAGACAACCGACCACCGACGGCCCGCACCCCGGGCACGGACGGTGGTCGGTCGTTTGTGGTCGGTGATCGTCCGATCACCGCTCCATCAGCTCGAACACCTCGTCGATCGGCTCGGCCTTGGCCGGCTCGTCTGGCGGCGCGGTGAGAGGAGCGGGCTCGCCGCGCTCAACCTCGATGCTGCAGTCGGCGAGCAGCGCGGCCAGGGCGCCGATGGCCGCGGCGATGGGGGCGATCATCGTCCCGACAACGCCGACGGTCAGCGGGAACTCGACAATGACGGTCTCGTTCTGCCGGATCACGATCCGGCGCACGTTCCCCTCGTGGATCAGCCGGCCGATCTGATCGGCCAGTTGGCCGCCTTCAACCTTGATCGTCTCGAACCAGGTGTGCTCAGCCATAGCTTCCTCCTTATCCGGGGAGCCGCCACAGGCAGGTGGGGCACAGGCGTTGATGCGGGGATACCTCCAGCATAGCGCGGCGCGGCGGCAGCGGCGAATAAGGAAGCGCAACCGGCGGGCAGCATGTCACAACAACGGCGAGGGGGCAGACGAGCTTGCGTCTACCCCCTCGCCGACTTAAGCGATGCCGATGCCCGGCCTCAGGTGTGGAACGTGACCACGACGCGGCCGAACTGCAGCCTGGCTCCATCGCTGATGGGCGTGGCGACGTTGGGCTCGAGGCGCGTGCCGTTGACCCGGTTGTAGTTGGTGCTGTTCAGGTCGGTCAGCATC
>DAOUGF010000718.1:0-5513 GCA_034429295.1 Chloroflexaceae bacterium | reverse complement strand
GGCGCGGGGAGTCCAGAGGGGCGGGCGTCCGCCCCTCTGGGCCGGGGAGCGGGGCGGCAGCGCCCGCACAGCCCGTGCCGCACGGCACAGCTTCCCTCTCTGGGCCGGGGAGCGGTGCGGCAGCGCCCGTACAACCCGTGCGGCTAGCACAGACACGCAGGGGTGTGCCGCCCCACGGCGGAGGGCGGGGCGGCAGCGCCCGCGCCGTGGCGCGCCGCGCCGTCTGGTATACTGGCGCGCTGTGAAGCGCCTTCTGCAAGCTAAACCTGGACTCGCGGCACTCGGCTGGCTACTGCTCCTCGGCGCCGTGGCCATCGGGGCGCTCTGGCAGGCCGATGCCCGGGGCCGGCAACGCATCGATGTGGGCGCAGCCCTCGACGAGGGCGCGGTGGCGGGCTTCTACGGGCGCGAGCTGAGCGACGACGGCAGCGCCACGAGCTTCCGCTGGTCGCGCCCGGAGGCCGAGCTACGCTTCCGCCCGGCGCCAGCGCCCGCGATCCTGCGGCTGCGCCTGCTCGCTCCACCCGCCGCCGACGGCGGCCCGGCGACGCTGGAACTGGGGTCGGGCGGCCGCCCCGTTGGCAGCTTCGCCCTCGCCGACACCTTTCGTGTCTACCACGTGCCGCTGCCGCCGGCGGCCGCGCCCCGCGTGAGCCTGCGAGCGAGCGAGCAGCAGGTGGCGGGCGATCCCCGCAGCCTCGGCCTGGTGCTGGATTGGGCAACGCTGGAGCGGGCCGGCACGATGCCGCCCGCGGCGCTCGCCCTTGAGCCGCTGGTCTTTCCCTTCCTCCCCCTCGGGTTGGCGCTCGTGGCGCTGGCCGCGCGCTTCGCGGGCGGGAGGCAGCCGCTTCCCGGTGTCGCTGCGGGCCTCGCCCTCGGCGCCCTCGCGGCCCTGGCGACGCGGCTGCCAGAGGCTGCTCTCACGTTGGCCTGGGCGCTCACGGTGGCTGCCGGCGCGTTGGCGCTAGCGCTCGGCCTGACCCGGCTGCTGCTGCGAGTACCGGCCCTCTTCCCGTCCAGTGACGCGCGGGCCGTGCGCTGGCTCTGCGCGGCTTGGGCGCTGGCCTTCGCTCTCGGCTTCGCGCCGTGGGTGGCGAGCGATGGCACCGGCTATTATGCCTACACCCGCTCCCTGGCCCTCGACGGCGACCTCAACTTCGCCAACGAGTACCGCGAGATGCCCTTCCCCCACACGCCGGTCAATCCCGAGGAACAGGTGGTGGCGGCTACCGGCTATGCCTTCAACCCTTTCTCGATCGGGCCGGGGCTGCTCTGGCTGCCGGGCTTCGCCTTGGCCCACCTCTTCGTGCGGCTCGGGCCGGGCGCGCCCTGGCCCGCCGACGGCTACTCGCTGCCGTATGTGGCGCTCTCGCTGCTGGTGAGCGCCCTCGGGGGCCTCGTGCTGCTGCTAGCGATGTACCGCATCGGCAGGCGGGCGGCAACTCCGCCCATCGCTGCCCTGGCAAGCCTCGCGGTCTTTTTCGGGGCTAACCCGCTCTACTACGCCATGCGCGAGGGTAGCTTCGCCCACAGCCTCTCTGCCGCCGCCGCGGCGCTCTTCCTCCTGGCCTGGCTGCGCCTCGAGGAACGGCCCTCCCCCCAACGCTGGGCCGCCGTTGGCGCGGCCGGCGGCCTCTCGGCGCTGCTCTACTGGACGAGCGCGATCATTCTGCTCCCCGCTGGCCTGAGCTTCCTCCGGCAGCTTTCCGATGCGTTCCGCGCCCCGCCGCAGCTGCGTGGCGGGCGGCTGCGCGAGTTGGCGTTGGGCGCTGGTCTGGCGCTGCTCTGCGGGCTCGTGATGGTGACGCCGCAGCTGATCGCGTGGAACATCATCTTCGGTACGCCCCTGACCGTGCCCCAAGGCGGCGGCTATATCACGCCGGGCGTGCCCGTGTACGGCGAGTTCTTCTTCTCCACCCTCCACGGCCTGCTGCCCTGGACGCCCGCCTACTTCGTGGGCATGCTCGGCTTGGCGCTGCTCTGGCGGCGGCCCTGGCTCGGGCTAACGCTGGCGCTCGCCTTCTTCGCCTATCTCAGCTACAACGCGGCGCTCTCCAACTGGCACGGCAGCGGCGCCTTCGGGCTGCGGCGGCTCGCGGTGCTGGCCCCCTGGTGCGCCCTCGGCCTGGCCGCCCTCTTCACGGCGCTGCGCCGTCTCCACTGGGCGCTGCCCGTGGGCTTGAGCGCCCTGATGGCTGCCTGGACGACGCTACTCGCTGTGCGCTACGACCTCTACCTGATCGATCGCAACGTGGGCGCGCTTGACGACATGCCGATGCTGGCCTTTCTCCTCGGCTACGACGCGCTGCCCCTCTACCGCCTGGGCGATTGGGTGCGGAGCGGGTTCTTCGTGAGCACGCTCGACTTGCCCGCCGGCGGGATGCCCTGGACGGCGGCCGGCAGCCTGGTGGCGTTGGTGGCCGCCATCGCAGCCGCGGCCGTCGCGATCGCGCTCCGCAGCATGGGGCCATCGCCGGAGCGAGCGGCGCCCGCCTCCGACGAGGAGCCATCTGTGAGGCCAGCCCTATGAGCATCAAGATCTCCCTGGTCTGCACGGTGCGCGATGAGGCCGACAACATCGCCGCGCTGCTCGACTCGATGCTGGCCCAGACGCGGCAGCCAGACGAGATCGTGGTGAACGACTGTATGAGCCGCGACGCGACCCCTGAGATCGTGCGCGCTTATGCGGCCCGCGACCCGCGCATCCGCCTGGTGAGCGGCGGCCACAACATTTCGTCGGGGCGCAACAACGCGGTGCGGGCGGCCAGGGGCGCCATCGTGGCCTGCACCGACGCCGGGCTTACCCTCGACCCCGGCTGGCTCGCGGCGATCGTGGCCCCGATCGAGCGGGGCGAGGCCGACCTCGTGGGCGGCTTCTTCAGGCCGGCGCCCCAGAGCCTCTTCGAGCTGACCCTCGGCGCGGTGAACTACCCCGACCTGGAGGAGGTGGACCCGGCGAAGTTCCTGCCCTTCGGCAACTCGATGGCCTTCCGCAAAGAGCTCTGGGAGCGCGTGGGCGGCTTCCCGGAGTGGCTGAGCCACAGCGAGGATCTCTACTTCGACTTGGCGGCGGAGCGGGCCGGCTTCCGGCGGGCCTTCGCGCCCGCCGCGCTGATCCACTTCCGGCCCCGGAGCTCGCTGCGGGCCTTCGCCCGCCAGTACTACTTCTACGCCAGGGGCGACGGCGTGGCTGGGCTCTGGCCGCGACGCCACGCCATCCGCTACAGCGTCTACGGCGGCCTCATCGTCGCCTTGGCCCTGGCGCTCCGCGTTCCCTCCGCCCGGCTGCCCATCCTGGCGCTGCTGAGCCTCGGCGCGGCCGGTTACACGGGGCGGCCGTACCGGCGCCTCTGGGCGCGGTTGCGAGGGCGCCCCGCGCATGAGCGGGCCTACGCCCTCGCCCTCGTGCCCATCATCCGGCTGGTGGGGGATGTGGCGAAGATGATCGGCTACCCGGCGGGGCTATTGCGGCGGCGCTAGTGCCCGTACAGCGAGAGCCTCACAAAGCCAGAGCGCCAAGCGACATGGCCAGAAAGACCGCCTGAAATTGCGCTAGATGGCGGCGAGAATCGCCCGCGCGTGCTCGATCTCGTCCTCGTTCACCGTGTGGCCCATGCCAGGATAGAGCTTGGCCGTCACCGCGGCGCCGAGATTGCGCAGCGCCTCCTCGGTCTCCAGCACGCGCTCTTTGGGGATATGGGCGTCCACGTCGCTGCAGCCGAGGAAAACGGGCGTGCCATCCAGGGAGCCGGGATAATCCCGCGGAGTGCCGGGCGGGCCGATCAGGCCGCCGCTGAAGGCGATCAGGCCGCCGTAGCGCCGCGGGTTGCGGGCCGCGAATTCCGAGGCCAGACAGGCGCCCTGCGAGAAGCCCAGCAGGGCGATCCGCTCCACAGGGATGCCGGACTGCTCGACATAAGCAACGAGATCACCGACTGTGGCCAGGGCCGATGTGAGGAAGGGCTCGTTCTGGGCGAGCGGCGCCATAAAGCTGAAGGGGTACCAGGTACCGCCGTTCGCCTGGGGCGCGAGGAAGGCAATGCCCGGCGTATCGAGTTCGGGCGCCAGGGTGAGGATGCTCTCGGCCGAGGCGCCCCGCCCGTGGACCATGATCAGCGCGCCGTGGGCTTGCTCCAGAGGCGTGCCGGCCGCTAGAACCGGGCCGCCGCGATGGATATTGTCGCTCATCTCGTCCTCCATGCCGCGCCGGCGCGGCTTGACGTCCCATTGGGCCAAGCATACCATATAGCAGCACTGGCCTGCCCTGCCACCCACACCTCTGCGCCCCCGCATCCCTGTGGTGCAACCTGCGCGGGATCGCCGCGCCTCGTACCCGCCGATCACCTTGTTCAAGGAGTCGCCGTGAATCTCACCGAGCAGCGTGTGCTCGCCGCGATCGACCAGGAGGGGCTGCTCGCCGCCATCGGCGAGCTCGTGGCCGTGCCGAGCCTCGACGGCACGCCGGAGGAGCTGCAAGCCCAAGAAGTGGCCGCCGCGATCATGGAGCGCTGCGGCCTGGCCGTAACGCGCAGCCCGATCGATCTGGAGGCGCTGCGGGCCCACCCGGCCTTCTGCTGGGAGGTGGAGCGAGAGCGGGCCGTCGGCGTAGTGGGCGCGATCGGCGAGGAGCGGGGCGGCCGCAACCTGATCTTCAACGGCCACGTGGATGTGGTGCCGGCGGGTGATCTGGCTAACTGGCGCTATCCGCCGTGGCAAGCCACCCTGGCCGACGGCCGCGTCTACGGCCGCGGCAGCGTCGATATGAAGGGCGGCGTCTGCTGCGCGATCTTCGCGGCCAAGGCGATCGCCGACGCGGGCGTGCGCCTGCGGGGCCGCCTGCTCGTGCAAACCGTGATGGGCGAGGAGGACGGCGGCTTTGGCACCCTCGCCGCCGTGCTGGCGGGCCCCCGCGCCGACGCAGCGGTGGTGGTGGAGCCCACCGAGCTGCGGGTGGCGCCCCTGCAGGCCGGGGCCCACAACTTCCGCCTCACGGTCTTCGGCCTCGCGGCCCACGGCTGCGTCCGCGAGGAGGGCGTGAGCGCGATCGAGAAGTTCGCGCCGCTCCACCAAGCGATCCTCGAGCTGGAGCGGGAGCGTAACCAGCGTCTGCGCCACCCGCTCTTCGCCCGCTATCGCACCCCTTACCCGATCTGCATCGGCACGCTGCGGGCCGGCACCTGGGCCTCCTCCGAGGCCGAGAGCCTGACGGCCGAGGGCCGCTTCGGGATCGCGATCGGCGAGGACCCGCTGGCCGCCCGCCGCGAGCTGGAACAGGCCGTGGCCCGCGCCGCCGCCGCTGATCCATGGATGCGCGAGCATCCGCCGCGCCTGGAGTGGTGGGGCGGTACCTTCGACCCGGCGGGCACGCCTGAGGAGCACCCGATCGTCGCTACTGTCGCCGAGAGCTTCGGCGCGGCGACCGGCGTCTCGGCGACCCTCGAGGGCATGACGTACGGCGCCGATATGCGCCTGCTCGTGAATGTGGGCGGCATCCCGACGGTGCTCTTCGGGCC
>DAOUGF010000717.1:0-18637 GCA_034429295.1 Chloroflexaceae bacterium | reverse complement strand
TTGGCGGGGAGCGCGGGGGCGGAGCCCGCTCGCAAGCCTGCTCACCGCGCAGGTGGTACTGCTTTGGGGCAGCGCCCCAGGGTTCCTCGTCTCGGGCCACTACCCGAGATACCCACCTGTGCCGTACAATAGAGCCACACTACCGCGCCGCTCATACTCGCAGGGTCGCCTGGCCGCCATGTGTCAGCGTGACTCGTTGTGATGGAGGTGTCTGGATGCATCAGCCTCTCTTGCGGACCACAATCGCCGGTAGCCTGCCCAAGCCGTCCTGGTTGGCCGAGCCCGAGAAGCTCTGGGCGCCGTGGAAGCTCGAAGGCGATGCGCTGGACGAAGGCAAGCGCGATGCGGTCAGGCTGGCGTTGCGCGACCAGGCCGAGGCCGGCATCGACATCGTTACCGACGGCGAGCAGACGCGCCGGCATTTCGTGACGACCTTCATCGAGCAGCTTGATGGCATCGATGTCGGTCAAACGCGGAAGGTGCGCATCCGCGACCGCTACGACGCCCAAGTGCCGGTTGTGGTTGGCCCCGTCGCGCGCAAACGCCCGGTCTACCTTGAGGACGCGCGCTTCCTGCGCGCCGAGACGACCCGGCCAATAAAGTGGGCCTTACCCGGCCCGATGACCATGGTCGATACCCTCTACGACGACCACTACCATAGCCGCGAGCGGCTCGCCTGGGAGTTCGCCAAGATCCTCAATGACGAGGCGCGCGAGCTGGCGGCCATCGGCGTTGATGTGATTCAGTTCGATGAGCCGGCGTTCAACGTCTTTTTCGATGAGGTGCGGGCGTGGGGGCTCCAGGCGCTGGAGCGCGCCGCCGAGGGCCTGCCCTGCAAGACCGCGGTTCACATCTGCTACGGCTACGGTATCAAGGCGAATACTGATTGGAAGCAGACGCTCGGCGCTGAGTGGCGCCAGTATGAGGAGACGTTCCCGCTGCTCCGGGCCTCGACGATCGACCAGGTATCGCTCGAGTGCCACAACTCCCATGTGCCGATAGAGCTGCTCGGCTTGCTTGAGGGCAAAGATGTGCTGGTCGGCGCGATCGATGTTGCCAGCGATCACGTCGAGACGCCGGAAGAGGTTGCTGAGACCATCCGCAGCGCGCTCAAGTATGTGGCGCCCGAGAAACTCTACCCTTGCACAAACTGCGGCATGGTGCCCCTCGCCCGCGAAGTCGCGCGCGGCAAGCTCAGAGCGCTGGTGGCTGGCGCGGCGTTGGTGCGGGACGAGTTAGGCGCCCGCTGAGGGCGGTCGTCGGTCGTCGGTCGTCGGTCGTCGGTGGTCAGACAATTAGCTCCATAGCAGCTGTGCAGATTCCCTGCGCGCTCAGCCCGAAATGCTCCAGCAGCCACTCCGCCGAGCCCGTTGGCGCGAAGACGCCGGGCACGCCCAGGATGCGCATCGGCACGGGACACTTGGTGACGACCACCTCAGCGACGGCGCTGCCGAGCCCGCCGTAGATCGTGTGCTCTTCGACGGTGACGATCCGCCCAGTCTCCGCCGCCGCAGCCAGCACCGCCGTCTCGTCCAGCGGGCGGACGGTGGCCATATTGAGCACACGAGCCTCGATCCCCTTCGCCGCCAGTAGCTCGGCGGCCTCCAGCGCCCGCGACACCAGCACACCGTTGGCGATCAGGGTCACGTCGCCGCCCTCGCGTAGCTGCGCGGCCTTGCCGATCTCGAAGCGGTAGCTTTCGTCGTGCACAGCGGGCACGCCCATGCGGCTAATGCGCAGGAACATCGGCCCTGGAGTGGTCGCGGCGGCCCGCACGGCCTGGTCGGTCTCGATCGGGTCGGCCGGGATGATCACCGTCATATTGGCGATCGACCGCATCCAGGCGATATCCTCGATCGAGTGGTGGGTAGGGCCAAGCTCGCCATAGGCCAGGCCCGGGCTCTGGCCCGCCAGCTTGACGTTGGTCTCGGAGTAGGCCACGTCGGCCTTGATCTGCTCCAGCGCACGCCCGGTCAGGAAGGGCGAGGCGGCGCAGACGAAGGGGATCTTGCCGCTGTTCGCTAAGCCGGCCGCCAGCCCGACCATGGTCTGCTCGGCGATGCCGACGTTGATCAGCCGCTCGGGGAAGCGCTTGCCAAACTGGCCGACCTTGCTCGAGCCTACCGAGTCGTTGACCACGGCGCAGACCCGCTCGTCCTGGGCGGCCATCTCCTCGAGCGCCGCGGCGAAGGCGTCCCTACAGTCGTAGAGCTTAGTCATCGCCGTTACCTTCCGCAGCGAGCTCCTCCATCGCACGCATATACTCATCGGCGTTGGGCACCTTATGGTGCCAAATGGGGCGGTCGCGCATAAAGGAGACGCCCTGGCCCTTATGGGTGTGCGCGATGATGCAGTTCGGCTTGCCCCACTCGAAGGGCAGCTGCGCGAAGGTGTCGAGCAAGGCGGCGTGGTCGTGGCCGTTCACCTCGCGCACGGCCCAGCCGAAGGCCCGCCATTTGTCGGCCAGAGGGTCGAGGTGCATGGTGCGCTCGGTAAAGTCGCCCTGCTGCAGGCCGTTGCGGTCCACGATGACGGTCAGGTTGTCGAGCTTGTAGTGGGCGGCGGACATCGCCGCCTCCCAATTGCTGCCCTCCTGCAGCTCGCCGTCGCCGGTGATCACGAAGGTGCGCCAGGAGGCGCCGTCCATCTTGGCGCCCATCGCGCAGCCCACTCCGACGGGCAGGCCGTGGCCGAGCGGGCCAGTGTTGGTCTCGACGCCCGGCACCTTGACCCGGTTGGGGTGGCCGTTGAGGCGCGAGAGCGGCTGGGCGAAGGTGTCGAGCTCTTCGATCGGGAAAAAGCCGGCGTAGGCGAGCGTGGTGTAGAGCGCACCCGCCGAGTGGCCCTTGCTGAGGATGAGGCGGTCGCGCTCGGGGTCGTCCGGTCGCTTCGGGTCGATGCGTAGCACGCCGAAGTAGAGCGTGACCAGGATATCGATAGCCGAGAAGTCGCCGCCGATATGGCCCAGCTTGGCGCGGTAGATCATCTCCAGATCCCGTCGCCGGATGGCGGAGGAGAGCGCGCGCAGCTTGTCGATCTTCTTGCCGCCGATCAGAGTAGACATGACTACGCACCCTTTCCAGCTGCTGCGCCCACGAGCAGATCCACGAACTGCTGGAACATCCAGACCCCGGCGCCAGATTCAGGACCGTTCATCAGCGACTCCTTGTTACCTATGGAGAGCCATAGAAATCCTTATGTTAGGTTCGTAGGGCCGAAGGATTCGCAGGGCGAATGCCTTTGGCCCTACGTTCTCAGGCTATGAATATTTATTCAATATTGATACAATATACCGGGCAGGCAAAGTATATCCCGGCCTTACCCTGCTGTCAAGCTCTCCAGCGTGCTTGTGGCATCTGTGAGCGGTGGGCAAAGGCGCAGCACGATCCTCCTCGCCGCAGCCGGCTAGGGCAATTTCAGGCGGCCAATTTGGCCGTCTCACTTGGCTCTCTGGCGTTGTGAGGCTTTCGTTGAACGGACTACCGACTACGGACTACGCTGTACCGACACTAGGGGCAACGGGCCGTATAATGGGGTTTGAGCGTGGCGTTCGGCTCTGGTTCGAGCGCATGAGAGCTGGCGGAGGTAACGCTTGGCACGTCGTGATGAGCTGCGCCTGATCACCAAGATCGCCCGCCTGTACTACGAGCGCGGAATTCGTCAGGCTGAGATCGCCGCCCAGCTCGACCTGTCGCAGGCGACTGTGTCACGCTTACTCAAGCGCGCCGAGGAGGAGCGGATCGTTCGGATTACCGTCAGCGTCCCCCACGGCGCCTTCACCGAACTCGAGGAGGAGCTGCAGGCGGCCTACGGCCTGAAGGAAGCGATCGTCGTTGAGAGCGGCGAGGATGAAGAGCAGATCATGCGCGACATCGGCGCCGCCGCGGCCTACTATGTTGAAACGACCCTGAAGTCGGGCGAAACCATCGGCATCTCCTCCTGGAGCTCTTCGCTCCTGGCCATGGTTGACGCGATGCACCCCCTGCCCCGCTCCATCAGCACAAAAGTTGTCCAGATTCTGGGCGGAGTGGGCAACCCCTCGGCCGAGAACCACGCCACCCACCTGACTCGCCGCCTGGCCAGCCTGACGCGAGGCGAGGCGACCTTCCTGACGGCGCCGGGCATCACGGGCTCAGCCGAAATGGCGCGGATCTACCTCGAAGACCCGTTTGTGCGCCCGACGATCGAGCAGTTCGAGCAGGTGACGCTGGCCTTGGTAGGCATCGGCACGGTCGAGCCGTCGAAGCTGCTGACGAGCAGCGGCAATATCTTCAACGCCGCAGAGCTCGATCTGCTACGGGAGCGCGGCGCGGTTGGCGATATCTGCCTGCGCTTCTTCGATCAGCACGGCACGCCGGTGTTGACGCCACTGAACGATCGCGTCATCGGTATGCAGTTGGAGCAGCTTCAGCGAGTCCCCCGTTCGGTTGGTATAGCGGGCGGCCGGCGCAAGCTTCAGGCGATCCAGGGGGCGCTCAGGGGGCGCTGGATCAATGTGCTGATCACAGATCGGGCGACGGCCGCGGCGCTGGTGGAGGCGGCGCGCTCAACGACGCCGCCTCCCCCTTCGGTCTTGGCAGGGCAGCCCACGAGTCACGATTGAGCCGCCGGCGCCGCTCGTTCTCGGTCGCCTACCCCTGGTGGTGGTAGGTCTCCCAGCCGAGGTAGTTCTCGAAGGCCTCGACCAGAACATCGGCGACGTGGGCGCCGCTCATGGCGACGTGGTGCTCGAAGCCGTTCTTGCAGATGTAGTGCATCAGCTTCTTGAGGCCGGGCACCTCCACCACGGCCCGGTTGCCGAAGGTCTGCAGCGGGTCGTCGGTGAAGCGGCCCTCGCCGACATAGGCCCTGATGCAGCCCTCGCGGTCGTCGGTGCTGACGCGGGCGAAGCTCATCGGCCCGGCGGGCGTGCGCCCGGCCATGGCGCCGTAGGTATTCTCCACGCCCAGGGTCGAGCCGAGGATGGGGGCGACCGAGATCTCGATATCGGGCACGAAGCTCTTGGCCCAGTTGCCGCAGTGGAAGAAAACGCACTTGTCGGGATCGCCCGCGTAGTTGTTGTTCCAGTCCACCAGGGCGCTCGGCTTGCCCGAGGCGAGCTGCAGCGCGTACATCGCCAGCACGCCGGTGATGTCTACCTCGCAGGCGCTCGGCAGCAGCTGCTCGCTCATCATGCTCATGATCGTGCAGGCGTTGACGCCGTAGTTCTGCTGGAGCGACGTCCAGCACTGCAGCGCGGTGGCCTTGATCTCGTTGGCGGCCATCCAATCGCCGAGGGCGAGGCCGAGCTTCGCCATCAGCAGCATCTTCTGGGTGGGCACGCCGCCGTGGCGCGCGTAGGCCCGGATCTCGCCGAGCTTATCCGTCACGCGGGGGTGGTCGTCGCTGAAGCGGTTGGCGTTGCCGAGGATCTCCGAGAAGTCCACGGTCACCACGGAGATGCCGGCCTCCTCCAGCAGCTTCTCGCTGTAGCGGACGGTGTTGAAGTTGCCGGGGCGGGCGCCGACGGCGCCGAGCCGCAGCCCCTTCATGCCGCCCTTCACCTTGCAGACGCCGATGAACTTCCTCAGGTCGGCCTTGAAGCTGTCGCTGAGGGGGTGGACGGTGTGCTCATCGGTGAGGGTGAAGGGGATGCCGTACTGGCGCAGGTTGTTGCAGACCGAGATCTTGCCGCAGAAGGCGTCGCGGCGCCGTTCCACGCTGAGCTGATCCAGGTCGTCGGGGTAGGCCTGGATGAGCACCGGCACGCCGAGCTCGGCCATGCGCAGCGTATCGGCCACGCCCTTCTCGTCGCCGAAGTTGGGCAGGCAGACCAGCACGCCCTCGATCTTGTCGCGGTGCTGGCGGAAGAGCTCGGCGCAGCGGCGGGCGTGCTGGAACGTCTCGACTGAGCCGAGCTTGGTGTCGTTCTCATCGAGGATCACCGGCTCGATGTCGAGCTCCGCAAAGAGCGTCATCAGGTCGCGGCGCGCCTCGCTGATGAGCCGGTCGGGGAAGAAGTCGCGGTTGGCGAGGATCACGCCGAGGGTCGCGCGTGCCATGGGAGCCTCCTGGGTGTTGTCACGCTATGCCAGTTCATGGACCGCCTACGGGATGCGGCGGAGCACCACTGCATGGTACGGCTTGCCGGGCAACCGTAGGGGCACGCCGCCCACCACCGGCTCCGCCACCGGCGTCGCCGTCATCCCCCAGGTGTCGATGATCTCGGCGCTGTAGCGCTCGCCCTCCGGCAGAGTGAAGGTGACCTGCGCGGGCTGGTGGACGCCGAAGTAGGCGAGGTAGTACTCGTGGGGCTTGCCGGCCACGGGCAGCCAGCGGGCCACATCCTCAGCCGGCTCCAGGCCCTCGGCGGGCCCTTCCTCCAGGATGCGCCGCAGGAAGGCGAGGCGCGGGGCGCTCTCGCCGTGCAGCACGCCGCCCTTGGCCCACCAGAGGATGTCCTCGGGGTGCTCGTACGTCTCGCCGTGGCCCACGTAGCCGCCGTTGGCGGTGCCGAGCCAGAAGCGGTGCACCAGCTCCTGGGCCGAGATGTTCCCCCAGAATTGCCAGATGTTGCCCTCGTAGCAGCACTCGTCCACCACCACCGGCTTGCGGTGCTGCTCGCGCCACACCTTCACCTGGCTCAGGTCGTGGCGCTGGATGCTCTGGTGGGTCACCCAGGGCTTGCTGTGGTCGTACATCACGTGGCCGTTGTGGATGGAGCGCAGGTGCTGGTAGGGGTCGCTCTCCTGCACCACCCGGAAGAAGCGGTCCCAGTCGGCCATGCTCTTGGTGTGCATGAAGTCGAACTCGTTCGCCATCGACCACCAGACGTTGCGGTAGGCGGCCAGGCGCGCCACCACATAGCGCAGGTAGCGGTCGTCGGTTTCGGCGTCCATGGTGGCGAAGCCCCAGCGGTCGTAGGGGTGGAAGAGGATGATGTCGGCCTCGATCCCCAGGTCCCGCAGCTGACCTACCCGCAGCTCCAGGTGGCGGAAGAAGTCGGGCTCGAAGCGCGTGAAGTCGAAGCTCCAGCCCTCCTTCACATCCACCTTCCAGCTGCCCGTCCACTTGCTGCTGCCCTTGGAGAGGCAGGGGAAGGGGTAGCGCTCGGGCTCGTTCTCGTTGAAGGCGTAGTGCTTGGGGAAGACGCACATGCGGATCTTGTTGAAGGGGGAGTTGCGCAGCGTCTCCAGCGTCTGCTCTTCAAGCTCGTCGCCCTGGTGGTTCCAGACGTAGCAGGTGGTGCCGATCTGCTTGTAGGGCGTGCCGTCGGCGTAGGCGAAGTGGAAGGTGTTGGCGACGCGCACGGGGCCGTGGTTGCCCGGCGACGCCGGCACGCAGGTGAAGCCGCCCTCCGCGCCGCTCAGCTCGTCGCGGTTGCTGCGGGTGCGGAAGCGCCAGGGGCCGGGCACGTCGGGCATAAAGCGCACCTTGTACACCCCGTCGCCGTCGTAGAAGCCCTCCACCTCGATCGTGCGGTGCTTATAGCTGAACTGAGCCGTCAGCTCGACATCGATGAAGGGGTTGCCCTCGGCGCTGCCCTGGAGGGTCAGCTCGAAGATGTCCCACTGCTCGATCTCGGTGCCGTTGGTCGTGAATGTCATCGCTAAGGTCCCTTCTCAGGCAGGTCAGACGAAGTGGCAGTAGACGTCGCGACCATCCTCCTGGCGCCGCGGCTCGGGGCGCTGCTGTGAGCAGATCTCCTGGGCCAGGGGGCAGCGGTTCGCGAACTTACAGCCGGTGAGCTGGAACTCCTTGGTCTCGATGTCGGAGGCCACGAAGCTGCGGCGCTCCCACTTCTGGGTCGTGGAGGGGATCGAGTCGAGGAGCAGTTGAGTGTACGGGTGCTGGGGCCTGGCGAGCACCTGGCGGGCCCGGCCGAACTCCACGATCGAGCCGCGGTACATCACCGCGATGTAGTCGCTGATATAGTAGGCGGTCGCAAGGTCGTGGGTGATATAGAGGAAACTCGTCCTGTACTCCTGCTTCAGGCGCAGGAACAGGTTGACGATATTCATGCGCAGCGAGGCGTCGATCATGCTGACCGGTTCGTCTGCGATGATGATGCTCGGCCGTGGGATGAGCGCTCTGGCGATCGAGACGCGCTGCAGCTCGCCGCCGGAGAACTGGTTGGGGTACTTGCCCTTGACATCCTGGTATTTGAGGCCGACGGCGGCGAGGGCCTCATCGATCGCCTGCGTGGCCTCGGCGCCCTCGAGGCGGCTGACCCGGCGGGCCGTATCGGAGAGATAGGAATCCACCGTCCGGTAGTTGCTGAACGCCTCGAACGGGTTCTGGAAGATCGGCTGGACGGTGCGCAGGAACGCGGCTGGGTCGGCCTTCTTGCCCTCGCCGGCCACCACGGTGTCGTAGACCACGGCTCTGCCGGCGGATGGGTCAACCAGGCGCAGGATCACCTTGGCCAGGGTCGTCTTGCCGCTGCCGGACTCGCCGACGACGCTGACGATCACGGGCTCGTCGCTTTCGACGGCGAGGTTCACGTTGTCGAGGGCGTTGATGCTGACCTTGCGGAGCAGGCTGCCGAGGCGGTAGCGCTTATGCAGGCCCTCTGCTTTGATGATCGTCGTCATACTGCGGCCTCGCTGGCGACGGGTTGCTCGCTGGTGGCGGGCTGCTCGCCGGCGTAGTGGCAGGCGGCGAATTGCCCGGGGCGGTGCTCGACGAAGGCGGGCTCGCGGGTGCGGCAGAGCTCGGTGGCCAGGGGGCAGCGGGCGGCGAAGCGACAGCCCTGGAGGTTCTCCCAGAGGCTGGGCGGCCGGCCCGCCACGCCCTCCCGCGTCTGCGTGTCGCCGATCGTTGGCAGCGAGCGGATGAGCATGCGCGTGTAGGGGTGCAGGGGTGCGCGGAAGATCGCCTCCGAGTCGCCGTACTCCACGGCCTTGGCGGCGTACATGATCAGCATCTTGTGGGTGATCTGGTAGTGCACGCCCATGTCGTGGGAGACGAAGATGATCGTATTCTTCATCCGCTCCTGCAGTTCCATCAGCAGCAGCAGGATGCCCTTCTGCACCACTACGTCGAGCGCCGTGGTCGGCTCGTCGGCGAGGATGAGCTCGGGCTGGAAGAAGGTCGCCATCGCCACCATCACCCGCTGGCGCATGCCGCCGGAGAGTTGGTGCGGGTAGGCGTCGATCACCTCTGGGGGGAGGTCCAGCTGCTTGACATAGGCGCGCACCTCGTCAAGCACCTTCGCCTTGTTCAGGCCAGAACCCTGGAAGTCAACGAACTGCTCGCGGATGCGCACGACCGGGTTCATCGAGCTCATCGAGCTCTGGGGGATGTAGGAGATGCGGCGGAACCACTGCTCGCGGATGGTGGCGCTGGTGACGGGGCGGCCCTTCGCGTCGGTGAAGCCGTACTCGACACCGCCGCTGCTCAGGGCGAGCGGGTAGCCGATGTCGCCGTAGATCACCTTCATCAGGGTGCTCTTGCCGCACCCCGACTCGCCGGCGATGCCGAGGATGATCCCCTTGGGGATCTCCAGGCTCACGCCGTCCACCGCGTTCACCTGGCCGCGCGTGGTGGTGTAGGTGGCGACGATATTGTTGAGCTTGATCATGCGCGCCCCCGTCGTGCCGCGAAGAGGTCGTTATAGCCGGTCGAGGTAAGGAAGAGGCCGAGGAAGAGCAGTACCGAGGCGACGATCGGGGGGATCACCCACGTCCGCTGGCCGATGAAGAGGGCGTTGTAGTTCAAAGCCCAGAAGAGGATCGAGCCAAGGGTGGGCACCTCGACCTTCGAGAGGCCGAGCACGGCCAGGGCGGCCTCGGTGTTGATCGCGAACAGGATCGTGTTGATGAAGTTCACGACCATGTAGGCGTAAACGTAAGGGAAGATCTCGCGGGTGATGATCTGAAAGGTGTTGGCGCCCGAGAAGCGGGCCATATTCACGAACTCGCGCTCGCGCAGCGAGAGGGCCAGCGAGCGCACCGTGCGCGCGCCCCAGGCCCAGCCGAAGCAGACGATGATCAGCCCGACGAGGAAGAAGGAGGTCTTGCCGCGCACCAGCGCGCTCAGGATGATCAGGATGGGCAGCACCGGGATGGTGATGACCGAGTCGATCAGGAGCATCACGAGCCGCTCGTACCAGCCGCCGATGTAGCCGGCGCTGAGGCCGACCATCGTCGAGATGAAGCTGATGCAGATGGCCACCGTGATCCCGAGGGCCAGGGAGTTGCGCACCGCGAAGACGAGGTACCAGAAGATGCTCTGACCTTGGGTGTTGGTGCCGAGCGGGTGCTTCCAGCTGATCGGCAGGTTCTTCAGGTAGGTGCCCTGCTGGGCGGGGTCCACGTCGGTGAAGAAGGGCAGTGTGAAGCTGGCGATGGCGAAGAAGGCGAGGATGGTGAGGCCGATCTTCAGCCGCAGATTCAGCTTGAGTCGCCCGCGCTGCGCCTCTGCCGACTCGCCGACAGGCAGGGCGGCGGCCCCTCGAAGGCGGAGGAGTTGCTTCATCGGATCACCTATAGCGAATGCGCGGGTCGAACAGCGGGTAGATCAGGTCGATCACCAGGGCGGCGGTGGCCACCGCGAAGATCGTCATCGTGATCGTGCCGTAGAGCATGTTGTAGTCGCCATTGCCGACGGCGGTGCGCATCAGCAGGCCCAGCCCCGGGTAGGAGAAGAGCATCTCGGTGAGCAGCGCGCCGTTGAAGATCGTGCCGAGCGAGAGGGCCAGGGCCGTCACCTGGGGCAGCAGCGCGTTGCGGAACACGTAGCTGAACATGCGGGTGCGGTCGCTCGTCCCCTTCAGGCGGGCGAAGGTGACGAAGGGCTCCTCTTTGGTGGCCACCGACAGGGACTTCATGCTGAGGATGTTCCAGCCGAAGCCGGCGATCACCAGCGTCAGGGCGGGGAGCGCCGAGTTGTAGAGGATCGAGCCGATCTGGGCCAGGCTCAGGGGCGCCGGCCTGATGGTGGTTGAGAGCGGGAAGAGCTTCCAGGTGTAGGCCAGCAGCAGGATCAGAGTCAGGGCGAGGATGTAGTACGGGATCGGGTAGATCAGCACGCCGAGCACCTCGAGGGCGGTGGCGAAGCGGCGGTTGTGGTAGTAGCCGGCCAGCAGGCCGATCAGGTTGCCGAGGAGCCACGAGATCACGGTCGTGGTGAGCAGCAGCCCCAGGGTCCAGGGCAGCGCCAGCATGATCAGCTCGGAGACCGGCCGGGGGAAGGCCGAGAAGGAGGGCCCGAAGTCGAAGCCGAACACCACCCGCCGCAGGTAGTTGAGGTACTGGGTGAAGAGGCTCCCCTCAAGCCCGTAGAGCTCCGTGAGCGTGGCGCGGATCTCCGCGGCGGCCTCGGGGGTCAGCGTCTGGCCCGCGCGGCTCTGGATCTGGGCGATGTAGCCATCGATCGGGTCGTTCGGCATCAGCCGGGGGAGGAAGAAGGTGATCGAGATGCCGATGAACAGCACCGCCACATAGGTCAACAGGCGCTGTCCGATATATTGCAGGAGCCCCATGCCGCACCTCTGCGATGGATGATGTGAGGGGGCCGCGGCGCCGCGGCCCCCGGTTGCGAGCAGCTACTTCGCGCCGGTCGGCTCGATGTTCTGGAGGATCTTCTTGGCCGAGCTCCACCAGGAGTAGGGCACGGCGTAGGGGTTATCGGCCTTCGGGAAGTTCCTCCAGTAGGTGCTGTTGGTCGGGATCGTGGTCGGGATGTTCATCAGGTTGATGTAGGCCATATCCGTGACGAACTCCTTGATGATCTCCCGCCCGTACTCGTAGAACTCCGGCGAGGTCGTCTCCATGCTGTAGCTGGCCTTGACAAGGTCGAAGACCTTCTCGTTGCTCCAGCGGTACATGTTGCCCGTAATGGTGTCGGGCGAGTCGACGGGCAGCAGGAACTCGGGCTGGATGCTGCGCCAGGCGTTGAGGTAGTTCGGGCTGAAGATGCAGTTCGTCCAGTTGAGCAGCGTGGTCAGCTGGCTGTTGGTGTTCTGCACGGTGCCGAACTCGGCGTTGTCGACCTGGCGGGCGTTCACCTGGATGCCGGCCTTGCGCCAGCTGTCGGCGATCGAGAAGCCGACGCGCTGCATCACCTTGTTCCAGTCGCCGGGGATGACGAACTCGAGCTCCCAGACGCTGCCGTCGGGCAGGGTGTAGATCCCGTCGGCGTTCTTGGTGATGCCCACCGAGCCGAGCAGCTTCTCAGCCTCAGCGGGATCATACTTCCACCAGCCCACGCCGAACGCGTTCTTGATCGCCTCGTCGCCCTGCGGCATCTGGTCGGCGGGGAGGCCCATCTCGGTCAGCTTGCCGACGAGCTCGGCGCCGAAGTTCGGGTTGAAGGGCTTGTAGCCATCGCTCAGGGCGAAGTCGTTCAGCCAGCCCTGCAGCGGCGCGAAGTAGATCGGGTTGAGGATCTGGGTATCGACCATCGGCAGGGGCGAGGCCTTGAACTCGCCGCTCAGGGCGTTGATGCCCACATCCTGCAGGTCGAGCGCGAGCGCCAGAGCCCAGCGCACCTCGGCCTTGTCCAGCGGCGGCCTGTGCTGGTTCATCAGCACGCCGTAGCTGCACGCGTCGTTCATGTCGTGGTAGGGCATCGTGGGCGAGTAGGGCGAGATGGCGGAGTTCTGCGCCACGGCCGCCTTGATGCTCTCCGGGCTCATGAAGGTGTCGACGTCGTACTGGTTCTCGACGAAGGCCAGCGTGCGCGTCTCCTCAGGGCCGAAGTCCTTGTAGAGGACGTACTTCGGCTTCGGTTCGCCCTGCGAGCCCCACGCCGAGCGCTCCCAGTCCTCGCGGCGCTCCCAGAGCTGCCAGAAGCCGTTGGGGTCGAACTCCTTCACCACGTAGGGGCCGAGGGTGACGGGGTTCGTGTTGCGGAACGCGGCGACGTCGGCCTCCTTCTCGAAGATGTGCTTGGGCACGATGTTGAGGGCCGAGCCCCAGGTGTAGACGCCAAGCACCGTCACGAAGTCGTAGGCCGGATTGACCGTCTCGACCTCGAAGGTGTAGTCGTCGATCTTCTCGTAGGACTTGACGTAATTGGTGATGGTGGCGACACCCCAATAGGTCAGCTTGTCCTTGTTCTCGAAGTAGGTATCGAGGGTGAAGATCACGTCGTCGGCGGTGAACTCGACGCCGTCGCTCCAGTAGATGCCCGGCCGCAGCTTCACCCGGAATCGGGTGTACTCGTCGTTCAGTACCTCGGGCATGTCGGCGGCCAGCTCGGGGTAGGACTGGCCGGTGCCGGTGTCCATCTCCCAGAGGTAGCCCCAGGCGAGCTCGCGGAAGCCGCGCCAGACCGCATAAGTGCCCATGAGCGGGTTGTGCAGGTCGGGGTTCGCAGTCTGGCGGTCGAAGGTCTGGAAGATCAGGGTCTCGCTGCGGGGGGTGCCCACGTCGGTGAGGGCGCCGTCGCCACTGGCGGCCGGCGCCGCAGCGGGATCTGCGGCGGCTGGGGCCGCGGTGGGCTCCGTGGCGCCGCTCTGGGCAGGGGCTTCGGTGGGAGTCTGGCCCTGCGGCGTCGTGGGGGGGACGCTGCAGGCAACAATGCTGAGCATTGTGAGCAGCAGGAAGAGGACTCGCGGTAGCCTGAACGCCTTTGTCATCGCCGTTCCTCCATGGCGCGGATGGCGAGCTGGTTGCTCGGCAAAAGTACGTGCCAACATTGGCCGGACAGTTGTCACAGCCGCGTCGCCGCGACTGCGCTCCTTCTGGACTGTTTCCTCATTGTGCTGCCGCCCTCGAAGGCGAGCGGAAGCCGCGCACGGCCGGCGCCGCCGAAGGTAGATCACCCCCTTCTGTTGCGCTCACTGCTTTGTGAATATTTATTCCAAGATGAAGAAATATTTCAGGAATGGCGCGATTATACAAGCCTTCATCAGGCCTGTCAAGCCAGACTTTGTGACCGCGCGCGCAACCCGAACCGCAGCCCGTGGCAAAGCATCTGCCGGCACAGATAAAGAGCCGGGGCGGGCCAGCAAGGCCCGCCCCGGAAATACGGCGTCAGAATGCCTTACCCGCTCGGGGCTCAGGGCTCAGGGAAGAGGGATTGGGTCTCGGCGCGCTGCGCGAGGCGCACGTTATCCACTAGGGCCGCGGCGGTGCGGCTATCGGTGACGAGCACGTTGATCCAGCGGCCCGCGAGTGCGCCCTGGATGGCCTGGAGCTTGCGCTTGCCGCCGGCGATGCCGACGGAGCGCGGCACGTTGCGCAGCTGCTCGAGGCGCATGCCGATCACACGGTCATTGAGGGGCGTAATCACCGGTGCGCCATTCTGGTCGAAGAAGCGCAGGCAGATGTCGCCGACCGCGCCGCGCTCCCGTAGCAGGGCGAGCTCTTCGGCGTTGAAGATATTGCCGCTGCTTGTCAACAGCTTCGATGGCTCGACCGTGCCGATGCCCACCAGCGCCAGCGTAACCTGCTCGAAGCAGGCGATAGCTGGGCGCACGTAGGGATCTTCGAGATAAACCCTGGTCATTTCAGCCGAGCCGGTGATGCCGGGGGCGGGCAGGAAGGTGGCGGTGCCGCGGACGAGCGAGGCCATGCGCCGGGTCAGGTGGGCGGCGTGGCCCTCGGCGGCCGGGTTGCCGACGCCGCCGAGGATCTGCGCCACTTGGGCCGTGGTCGAGCGGGGCAGGGGGTGCATCGCGTCGACCATCGCCAGGAGCGATGAGCTCCAGGAGGAGAGGCCGATCACCTCGCCGGGCTTCAGGGTCGACTCGACGTAATAGGCGGCTGCGGCGCCGATGTCGCGCATGATCTGCTCTTCGTCCTCGCCGCTCTCAACGACGATCGCCTCCTTCAGGCCGTAGGCCGCCTGCAGCTCCTCCTCGAGCTCGGTGAAGGCGCCGTGGGGGACGTTGACCGTGATGCGGACGATCCGCTCCTCCTCCGCACGCTTCAAGAGGCGCGAGATGGTCGCCTGCGAGAGGTCGAGTTGGGCGGCGATATCGGCCTGCCGGGCCTTCCGCTCGTAGTAGAGGCGGGCGACTTTGGCGATCAGGCGAAGTTCATTACGACGTGCCAAGCGTTCCTCGTGTGTATCTGCGCCCCAACCTGTGCGGGAAGCGCGAGGCCCGAATCAAGATCATAGCACACCATCACGCTCACGTAGGTATGACGAGATGTCCTGCACGAGCGGCGGAGCAGCTGTGGCCAGGAGCGCTTCTGGGAAGCTTGGGCGGTGCGCCCGGTTGAACCACACGCCTTCCGCAGAGCTTCCCGGAAGCTGTGGCTTGCTTGCAGAACTGTTCATCGCACCTGCCGCCCGTAGCGCGCCTTGACAGGGGGCGCCGCTCATACTATACTCGTCGCACTTCGGAATATAGTATCATAATAGAATAAATATTCAAGCGCCAATTCGTGAAGCGCCCCGCTTCATCCAACCGTTGAGCGCCTCCCTTCCGCCCGCCTACACCGCTGTCATCCGTCGCCCTGATCCCCAGCGAGGCGTAGCATGACCACGCTGTACGACTGCCGCGATGCCTTCGCCAGCACTCTCGAGGCGATCGCGCTTGAAGACCCACGGGTTTGCGTTGTCGCCAATGACTCGATCGGCTCAAGCAAGGTGGGCGGCTTCGCGAAGCGTTTCCCCGAGCGGCTGATCAACGTCGGCATCGCCGAGCAGACCATGGTTGGGGTGGCTGCCGGGTTGGCCAACGCCGGGAAGCTGCCCTTCGTCTGCGGCGCATCGTGCTTCCTGACAGGCCGCGCCCTGGAGCAGATCAAGGCCGATGTGGCCTACTCCGACGTCAATGTGAAGCTCTGCGGGATGAGCCCGGGCATGGCCTACGGCGAGCTTGGCCCTACCCACCATTCGATCGAGGATCTGGCCTGGCTGCGCGCGATCGCAAACCTGATCGTGATCGTCCCCGCTGACCCGATCGAGACCGAGCAGGCGCTGCGCTTCGCCGCCGCCCACCGGGGCCCGGTCTTCCTGCGCATTAGCCGCATGGGTGTGCCGGCTGTGCACGACTCGGGCTATTATTTCCGGGCCGGCCGCGCGTGGCAGCTTCGCGCCGGCTCCGACATCACGATCATCGCGAACGGCACGGTTGTGGCGAGAGCTCTGGATGCGGCCGCGTTGCTCGCGGTCGAGGGCGTGGACGCCAGGGTGCTGAACATGGCCACGGTGCGGCCGATCGACAGGGCCGCGATCATCGCAGCGGCGCGCGAGACGGGCCGCATCGTCACCGTCGAGGAGCACACGATCTACGGCGGCCTGGGCAGCGCGGTGGCCGAGGTGGTCAGCACAACCTACCCGGTGCCCATGCGCATGGTCGGGGTGCCGGGCGTCTTCGCCCCGACGGGCTCGCCCAGCTGGCTGTTCGAGCATTTCGGCATCACGGCGGCGGGCATCAAGGCGGCCGCGCTCGATCTGATGCAGATGCGGGAAGCGGCGTAGGCGCGGAAGCCGCGCCCCTCAGCGACGAGGTACCCTATGAGCGATGGGCTGATCCTGGCGATCGACCAGGGCACGACCAACACCAAGGCCCTGCTGGTAAACGCGGCGGGCGAGATCGTTGCCCGCGCCTCCTGCCCGGTGGATGTGGCCTACCCGCAGCCGGCCTGGGTTGAGCAGGACGGGCGCGCCTTGTGGCGCAGCGTCTGCGCGGCCGCCGACGCCTGCCTGGAGCAGGCCGGCGATCCGCCGCTCGCCGCCGTGGCGATCTCCAACCAGCGCGAGACGGCGCTGATCTGGGACCGGCGCACCGGCGAGCCCCTCGGCCCGGCGATCGTCTGGCAGTGCCGGCGCACGGCGGCGTTTTGCGAGGGGCTGCGCGCCCAAGGCGCCGGGGAGTTGCTGCACCAGCGCACGGGGCTGGCCATTGATCCGCTCTTCTCCGCGTCGAAGCTGCGCTGGCTGCTCGACCAGATCCCCTCTGGGGCGGAGCGCGCGGCCGCAGGGGAGATCTGCGCCGGCACGGTGGACAGCTGGCTGCTCTGGAACCTGACCGGCGGCCAGACCCATGCTTGCGACCTGACCAACGCGGCGCGCACGCAGCTCCTCAACCTGCGCACCCAGACATGGGACACCGAGCTGTGCGCGCTGTTCGGCGTCCCGCAGGCCGCGCTGCCGCGCCTGCAGCCCTCGTCGTCGCGCTTCGGCACGACGGTGGCCGCCGGGCGCATCCCCGCCGGGGTGCCCGTCGGCGCGCTGATCGGCGACTCGCACGCGGCGCTGTTCGGGCAGGGCGGCTTCGAGCCGGGGTCGATCAAGGCCACATACGGCACCGGCTCATCGCTGATGATGCCGACCGCCGAGCCGGTCTTCTCGACCCGCGGCCTCTCGACGACGATCGCCTGGGCGGACCCGCGACCGGTCTTCGCCCTGGAGGGCAACATCACTGTGACGGGCGCCGCCGTGCGCTGGTTGGCGGGCCTGCTCGGCCTCGAGGGTGGCTCGGCGGCCGTAGCCGCCCTGGCCGATCAGGTCGATTCGAGCGAGAGCGTCTACCTCGTGCCGGCCTTCGCGGGGCTGGGCGCGCCCTACTGGAACGACGCGGCCCGCGGCGTGATCGCCGGGCTTACCCAGGCGACGGGCCCGGCCCACCTGGCCCGCGCGGCCATCGAGAGCATCGCCTACCAGGTGCGCGACGTCTTCGACCAGATGGCGGCCGAGGCCGACGCCGAGCTGACTACGCTGCTGGCCGACGGCGGGGCGAGCCAGAACGATCGGCTGATGCAGTTCCAGGCCGACATCATCGGGCGCCCTGTGCTCCGCAGCGCCTCGTCCGATGTCTCGGCCATCGGCGCCGCCTACCTGGCCGGGATGACCGTGGGGATCTGGGCTGGCGAGGCGGAGATCGCCGCGCTCCCCCGGCCGCGCGACCGCTTCGAGCCCAGGATGCCGGCCGACGAGCGCGAGGCCCGCTACGCCGGCTGGCGCCGCGCCGTTGACCGGGCCCTGCTGCATACGGACGGATAAGGGCGTTCGCAACCTGACAAGGCGAGCTTGTGATGCTGACCCACCCCTGGCGTGAGTGCGAGATCGTCCTGACGGCGGCCCGCGACTACCCGAACGGCTACACCGACGTCGAGGTGTGGGCCGAGTTCACCCACGACAGCGGCGCGACCCTGCGGCGGCCCGCCTTCTGGGATGGCGGGCGCACCTGGCGGGTGCGCTTCGCCTCGCCCCTCGCCACGGGGCGCTGGCACTGGCGGAGCTACAGCTCTACCGACGACGCCGGGCTGGCGGGGCAGACGGGCGAGATCGTGTGCGAGCCCGACCCGAACGTAGCGCACCGCTTCTACCGGCACGGCTTCTGGCGCATGTCGCCCGGCGGCCGCAGCCTGGTCCACGCCGACGGGAAACCGGCCCTGCTCGCCGGCGACACGGCCTGGGGCCTGCCCTGGCGCGCCACGGTGGAGCAGGCGCGCATCTACGCTGCCGACCGGCAGGCCAAGGGCTTCAACGCGGTGCTGCTGATGAGCGTGCAGCCCGACATGCACGCCCGCGGCCCCCGCGACCGCACAGCCGACGAGGGCTTCGACGTTGGCTTCGAGGATCTCAAGGACCGCCATCTCAACCAGCTCAACCCGTCCTACTTCCAATACCTCGACCAGCTGCTTGGCGTCCTGGTGGAGCACGAGCTGGTGCCGGTGCTGCAGCCGGTCTTCTTCGGCTTCGGCTGGAAGGGGCTGAGCGTGGCCGGGCCGGTGGTGCCGCCGGCGGAGTA
>DAOUGF010000716.1:0-10740 GCA_034429295.1 Chloroflexaceae bacterium | reverse complement strand
CAACGGGGGCAATGGCAGCGCCCCGCCCGGCTTCACCTGCGCGGTGGGCGGCACCTGGACGGTGCGAGCCGCTGCAGGCGGGCTCCGCCCCCTGCCCCCCCGCGGGGCTTCACCTGCACGGTGGGTGAGGATGCGGGCGGGCTCTGCCCCCCGCGCCCCCCGGCAAAGGTGCAAGCGCTTCGCGCCACTTCGTTCAGCGCCCTCTGCACACCCCAAGCAGGACAGCCGTACCGTGCCTCCGCCCGGCGGCGTACCCGACCCATTGTCGGGCAGAGCCATCCGCCTCGCCCGGCGGCAGATTTCTGGTCGGGGTGGTGTGCGAGCATCGGTTGTGCCGCTCCGCCTCCTCACACAGGGTTCTGGAAAGTTTGGCGTCGGCACGCCGCATCGTGAAGGGCGCAACCAGCGGGCGTGGGCCACCGCGCTTGGCTAAGGTTCAAGCCCGACGAGAGACGAGGTAGCAGATCAGCGGCGGCACGGCACTGGCCGTCGGCTTTGGGGTCCAGGGGCGAGGCCCCTGGCGCGGGGGAGTGGCGAGGGGGCGAATGCCGAAGGCATCCTCGAAGAGTGCGTCCGCCCCCGCACCCCCGGCGGCAAGGGGCGGCAGCGCCCCGCAAATGCGTGTGGGGGCGCTCCCCACCGGCCGGGGCGCGGGGCAGCCAGCGTCCATTTGTGCAGGTTGCACAACTCCCCAAGCTTTTCCCTGTGCGCTTCCACCATAGCGTGGAGGGAGCGCAAAGAATTACACTGGCCGCAGTGCAGCGTTGCCACCTGATGGGCGCGCTTTCTTTGTATCAGCTTAGTTGCGGAGCGTTGCGGTGGGCGAGATCCTCTGGCTTGGGACGTTGCTCGGCGTTGGGGCGGCCCTCTCGGTGGGCCCGATCTTCGTGACGATCGTGCAGGAGGCGGCCACCCGCGGCTTTGGCGCGAGCTTCCGCGTGATCCTCGGCTCGGCCACGGCTGATCTACTGCTGCTGCTGCCTGCCCTAGCCTTCAGTTGGCTGATCGCCCAAGTGGCGGCGGCCTCGTTCTGGGTGGGGCTCGTGGGCGCCATCTGCCTGGGCTATTTCGCCTTCGAGGCCCTGCGGGACGCCCGCCGCCTCTGGACTGCCCGCGCCGTCCAAGCCGCGCCAACCGGCTGGTCGTTCTGGAAGGGCGTGCTCGGCAACCTCGCCAACCCGCTCACCTGGACCTTCTGGCTCGCCACCGGCACACCGACGATGCTTCGGACCTACGAGGCGGGCGGTGCGATGGGGCTGCTGCTCTTCACCGTGGTCTGGTTTGTGGTGGCTTCGGGCTTGGAGGCGGTGATCGCCCTGATGATCGCTCGCTCGCGCAGCGTGGTAGGGCCCCGTGGCCAGGCCATCTTCACCAGCCTCTCGGGCGTGATGTTCTTCGCCCTCGCCGGCACGCTGCTGGCGCAGAGCCTCGTCTAGCAGTCAGCCGAGCAGGCGCTTACGTAGCAAGGCCCTCGCGTTGTACGCGGGGGCCTCAGTATGCTGCTCGCGAGATACGTAATCGATCCCGTAATCCTCCCGATAGGCTTCAGGGCCAATGCAAGGTAGACTTGTCCCACATCGAACGACAGCACACAGAAGCCCGGAGCTCATCCGGCGCTCATTAAGGCAGAAGGAGGATACGATGCGCGCGACACAGCTACTTGCCCCGCAGGTTTCGATGGCGCTTGGCTGGCTCGCCGCTCAGGAGGAGCAGCTCCACCGTCGCCTGCAGCTGATGGTGGCGCGCCGCGCGCTCCGTGCTGCCTACCCGCGCTTCGCTGCGACCCATCGCGAGCTGTGCGAGTCGTTGTTCGACCTTCACTTCATCGAAACGCGCGTGGCGCCGCTGCTGGTGGAGGCCCGCGCCCAAGGCCGGCGCCTCGCTCCCGCGACGATCAGCGCGGCCTGGTTCGCGAGTTGCCGGGCGCCGGGCGCCCGCGCCGAGCGCTACGCCCTGCGCGAGGTGACGGCTGCCGCCGCTGAGCTGCTGGCGCTCGTGGAGGAGGAGCGCGTGGCCGCCTGAGGCGGGGCGGGGAGGGCGTTTGGATCGCGAATGACGCGAAGGGGCGGGAAAAACGCGGAACGAAAGCGCGAAGGCGCGAATGTGGAAGACGCGAAACTGCGCGGTAGCCGCCCCCTTGGCGGGGAGCAAGAGGGGTAGAGCCCGCTCGCATCCCCTCCCACCGTGTAGGTGGTAGGTGATGGGCGGCGCCCCGAAGGCGGGGGCGTAGGGCGCCAGCGCCCGCAACGGCCCCGGGCGTAGCCCGCCGATTATCGTCGAGGCATGTTATACTGGTGCCTCAAACACCAGTGTCTATGTGCCTGAGCCCCTGCATGGCTCGGAGGGGACGACGATGATCGAGCCTTCGGTCGAGCGAGCCCACGGCCCGGCGGGCGGGTCCGGCGCTCGTCCGCTGCCGCTACCACTAACGCCCCTTGTGGGCCGTGAGCGCAGCGCCGCCCAAGTGCGTGCGCTGCTGCAAGATCCTGCCACGCGCCTGGTGACGATCTGCGGCCTCGGCGGGGTCGGCAAGAGCCGCCTGGCCTTGCAGATCGCCCATGAGTTGGCCGCCGACGCGCCCGCCACGGGCCAGTTCGCCGATGGCGTGGTCTTTGTCTCTATGACTGCGGTGATGCCCCGCGATCCGCTCGCCGAGGTGCTTGCGACAACGATCGCTACCGGCTTGGGCATCACGCTGGCCGGTCCTGAGTCAGCGAGCGCGCAGCTCACCGGCTTCCTACGCGAGCGCAACCTGCTGCTCGTGCTCGATCGTATCGAGCACCTGATCGATGCCGCCCCCTACCTGACGACTCTGCTCGGCGAGGCCCCGGGGATCACGGTGCTCTGCACCTCCCGCGAGCGGCTGAACCTGCGCGGCGAGCAGGTGATCCTGCTCGATGGCCTCAGCGTCCCGCCCCCGGACGCTACGTCGCTGGATGTGATCGCCGAGTTTCCGGCGGTGCAGCTCTTCGTCGAGGCCGCCCGCGCCGTGGCGCCCGACTTCTCGCTGCTGCCGAGCAACGGGCCGGCTGTGGCCGCTATCTGTCGCATGGTGGATGGGCTGCCGCTGGCGATCGAGCTGGCCGCCCGCTGGACCTCGGTGCTCTCCTGTAACGAGATCGCCGCCGAGATCAGCCAGAGCCTGGATTTTCTCACCGACGATACGCGAGGCCCAGCCGACGAGCGCAAGAGCCTGCGGGCAGTCTTCGCCCACTCCTGGGCGCTGCTCACGCCCGCCGAGCAGAGCTGCCTGCGCCGCCTCGCCGCCTTCCAGGGCAGCTTCACCCGCGGCGCGGCCGCGGAGGTGGCCGGGGCCGACCTGCCGATGCTGGCCGCGCTGGTGAACAAGTCGCTGGTGCGCCGTGTGAGCGGCGACGCCGGCGCCCCGGCGCGCTACGAGCTGCCTGGCCCGCTGCGCCAGTACGCCTATGAGCAGCTCCAAGCCGCCGGCGAGGACGCCGACGTTCTCGACCGGCACGCCTCCTCGTACCTGGAGCTGTTGGCCAGCCATCTCGCCGATCTGCGGGGCGCGCGTCAGGTTGAGGCGCTGACCAAGCTTAGCGCCGAGATCGACCAGCTACGAGCCGCCTGGCACCACGCCGCGGCCCGGGCCGACTATCGTATGCTTGGGGCGGCCGCCCCGGCGCTCTTCCATGTGTACGATATGCTGAGCTGGTTCCGCGAGGGCGCCACCGTCTTCGCTACCGCCTGCGAGGCGCTCGCTCCGCACTGCGCGCGCCCCGAGGTCGAAGCAGTGCATGCCACGCTCCTGGCCCGCCAGGGCTGGCTTACCTTCCACCTCGGCCAGCAGCGCGAAGCCCGCGCCATGCTCGAGCAGAGCGTGGCCACCCTGCGACGCTTGGGCTTGCAGGCCGAGATGATCTTCGGCCTGAACTATCTCGCGGCGGTGTGTGGCTACCTCGGTGACCATAAGGCAGCTACGAGCGCGGGCGCAGAGGGCTTGGCCCTTGCCGAGGCTCACGGCGATGCCTACGGCCAGGCTGTGGCCAACAATATTCTTGGTCAGCTCGCCTATGATCGGGGCGACTACCCGGCCGCGCGCCGCTATAGCGAGCACAGCCTCCTCATCGAGCAGCAGATCGGCAACGGCTGGAGCATGGCCTACTCGCTCACCAATCTCGGCAAGGTGGCCTACGCCCAAGGCGACTATGCCGCGGCTTCCCGACTCTACACCGAAAGTCTGGAGCGCCGGATCGCCCTCGGCGACAGCCGGGGCGCTGCGATCTGCCGCAACCGGCTTGGCGATGTTGCCGCCGCTATGGGCGACCACGAGCGGGCCGAGGCGTACTATCGGGAGAGCCTGGCCGGCTTCCAGGCGATCGGTAACCGCTGGGGCCAGGCGGCCGTGCGGATCAGCCAGGGCCGCTTGGCCATTGCCCTTGGCCGCCCACAGGACGCCGTGCCCCTGCTGCAGGAGGCCCTGCGCCTCGCCCTCGAGACCGGTTCGGCCCCGCAGGTGGCCGCCGTCGCCGGCCTCTGCGCGCCCCTCGCCCGCCCTCACGATAGCGTTTGGGCCGCCGAGCTCGAGCGCGTGGCCGCTGCCCCTGGCAACATCGAGGCTCTGCGCCCGCAGATGGCCCGGCTGCTCACGTGGCACTACAGCGCCCCGGCCGAGCCGCCGGCGCGGGCCAGTGGCGATGGGGCGGGCCGCCAGAGCTACCCCGGCGGCCTCACGGCCCGCGAGGTGGAGGTGCTGAGGCTGGTGGCCCGCGGCCTCACCGATGCGCAGGTGGCCGAGGAGTTGGTGCTCAGCCGGCGGACGGTGAGCACCCACCTGACATCGATCTACAGTAAGCTGGGGGTCAACTCCCGTAGCGCCGCCACTCGCTTCGCGCTGGAGCAGGGGTTGGCGTAGCGCCGTGGGGCGGAGCGACTCGCCTCCCCGCCTGTTCTGTCGGGGCGGAGCGCCCCGCTTGTTTTGTCAGGAGGCGCACGCGCGCCCCCCCCGACACCCCCCGCGCCAGGGGCCTCGCCCCTGGACCCCAAAGCCGACGGCCACCAGCGCCGAGCGCGCCATCGCTGCATGCCCCTCGGCGCCGAGAGCGGGAGTAGCAGTACCAGTGCGACGGCAGATGCCCCACAGCCTCGCTGGTGCAGTGGAGGTCCGGCGCTGACGTGGAGCGGGTACAGGCTTGCCCGCTCTCGGTGCAGAGGAGCATGTGCCGCCAGCCGCCCTCAGTTGGGGAACGGCGTCGGCTTCGGGGGTTCCAAGGGGGCAGCCGCCCCCTTGGCGGGGAGCGCGAGGGGCGGCGCCCGCTCGCAAGACCACGCACCGTGTAGGTGGTATGGGCGCGAGGCAAGCGCCCCGCTACGACTTCGCGGGCGTGTCCTCCCGCAGAAACGCCGCGCACTCCTCGGGGAGCGAGGGGTTGATCCAGACTCCGCTGCCGAGCTCGAAGCCGGCGCTGCGACTCAGGCGTGGAACCACCGCGATGTACCAGTGGAAGTAGCCGTTCTCTGGCTCTTTGTTCGGCGTGGAGCGGATGATCAGGTTGAAGTCGGGGTCGTTGAGGTGGGCGTACAGCCGGAAGAGTACATCGCGGAGCAGCGGGGCGAGCAGCGTGATGTCCTGCTGGTCCACGTTCAGAAAGCTGGCCCGATGCTGGCGTGGCAGGATCCAGATGTGGAAGGGCGATGAGGCGGCGTAGAGCACGAAAGCCGCGAAGCGCTCGTTCACCGCCACCAGGCGCGCGCGGCGATCGAGCTCGTCGGCGAGCATGGTGCAGAAGACGCACTGGCCCGTGTCGTCGAAGAAGCGACGGGCTTCCTCGATGCGGTGACGGATGTCGCCGGGGACGATCGGGAGGCCGATGATCTGGCTGTGGGGGTGGGGCAGCGAAGCACCGGCCCGCTCGCCGTGGTTCTTGAAGAAGATGATCTGCTCGATCCGCGGGTCGTCGCCGATCTCCTGGCCGCGGCGCAGATACATCTGCAGCACGGCCCGGATCTCCTCGTCCGTCAGCAGGGCCAGGGTCGTGTTGTGGAGCGGGTGCTCGATCAGCACCTCATGGCTGCCCACCCCGCTAATGCGGCGCTCCACGCCGTCGAAGCTACGGACGATGGCGCCATCCCGTTGCAGGGCCGGGTATTTGTTGAGCACCACTCGGGTGGCCCAAGGGCCCTCGGCCGGCTCGCGGCTGAGCTCAAGGTCGAGCTCCTCGTTGCCGACGCAGAAAGGGCACGTGGGGTCGTGCTCGGGGCGCTCGTGGGTGCGGAGGTGGTCGGCGCTCTCGACGTACAGGTTGGGGCGGCGGGCCCGCTCGCTGGCGATGATCACCCACTCGCGGGTGGCGAGATTCTGCCGCAGCTCGGCCATCACGATGTCGATCCTCTGAGGCGACGCCCGGTGCCGCCCCGTGCTCCGCGGCGCAACTGCGCCTATTGTAGTGTGCCTGCAGGAGGTGCGCAAGGCCGGCGACGCTCTTATGCTACAATAGGGCCTAGCTCCCGCCCGCTCAACCAAATGAGGTGGCAAGTGTCCCAGAACGGCCAGGATCGCCAGGTGGTGCTCGAGGCCCGTGGTATCACCAAGCGCTTCCCCGGCGTGGTGGCCAACGATAACGTCTCGCTCAAGCTGTACAAGGGCGAAGTGCTCGCGCTCCTCGGCGAGAACGGCGCTGGCAAGTCCACCCTCATGAATATCCTCTACGGCCTCTATCACCAGGACGAGGGCGAAATCCTGATGCACGGCGCCCCCGTCCGCGTGACTAGCCCCCACGACTCGATCCAGCGCGGTTTGGGCATGGTTCACCAGCACTTCCAGCTTGTGCCGGTGATGACCGTGACCGAGAATGTGATCCTCGGCAATGAGGTGACCCGGGGCATCTCGTTTCTCGACCGGCGCAGCGCGGCCGAGCGCATCCGCACGATCTCCCGGCAGTACGGCCTGGAGGTGGACCCGGACGCCCTGATCGCCGACCTCGACGTGGGCGCCCAACAGCGGGTGGAGATCATCAAGGCGCTCTACCGCAACGCCGACATCCTCATTCTCGATGAGCCCACGGCCGTGCTCACTCCTCAGGAGGCCGACGATCTTGTGCGCGTGATGCGCACCCTCACCGCCCAAGGCAAGTCGCTGATCTTCATCACCCACAAGCTGCGTGAGGTGCTGGAGGTGGCCGACCGCATTATCGTGCTGCGGGCCGGGCGCGTCGTCGGCGAGACAACGCCCGACCAGAGCACCGAGCGCAGCCTCGCCGCTATGATGGTTGGCCGAGATGTGATCCTCAAGGTCGATAAGGCCGAGGCCCGCCCCGGCCAAGCTGTCCTCGAGGTGCGCGGCCTGCGGGTGCGCGACGACCGGCGCCTGATGGCGGTGGATGGGGTGGATTTTGAGGTGCGGGCCGGCGAGATCCTCGGAATCGCCGGGGTTCAGGGCAACGGGCAGACGGAGCTAGTGCAGGCGCTCACCGGGCTCCGCCCCGCCGAGGAGGGCAGCGTCTCTATCCTGGGCCAGGACGTCACCAATGCCGCGCCCCGCACCATCAGCGAGCTTGGGGTAGCCCACATTCCCGAGGACCGGCAGCGGGACGGAGTGGTCACCAGCTACGAGCTCACCGATAACGCGGTGCTGGAGACCTACTACCTGGAACCGTTCGCCCGCGGGATCGTGCGCGACGAACAGGCGATCGTGCGCCACGCCGAGCAGCTGGTGAAGGAGTTTGATGTGCGCACGCCGAGCGTGCGGGTGCCGGCCTCATCGCTCTCCGGCGGCAACCAGCAGAAGCTGATCGTGGCCCGCGAGTTTAGCCGCGAGCTGAAGCTGCTGATCGCGGCTCAGCCCACCCGCGGCATCGACGTGGGCTCGATCGAGTTCATCCACAACCAGATCATCAAGAAGCGGGACGAGGGCGTGGCGGTGCTGGTGGTCTCGGCCGAGCTCGACGAGATCCTGGCGCTCTCCGATCGCATCGCGGTGATGTACCACGGCAAGATCGTCGCCGTAGTGAAGAACGGCGAGCTGACCCGCGAGCAGCTGGGCCTGCTCATGGCCGGCGCGACGCCGGAAGCGTTACAGTCGTAGAATAGGGAAGCTATGGCCCAGGCACTTGAAGAACGTTCCCCTACGGGCCCGCGCTCGCTCTACGAGCGCTACGCCCCCGCCCTGGTACCCGTGCTGGCCGTGTTCAGCGCCCTGGTGGTAGGCGCACTGATGATCGGCCTCACCGGGGGCGACTGGCTGGCGGCCTATATCGGTCTGTGGCAGGGCTCATTCGGCTCGTGGCCGGCGATCGCCGGCACGATCGAGCGCTCCACGCCTTACGTGATCTGTGGCCTGGCCGTCGCCCTGGGCTTCAAGTCGGGGCTCTTTAACATCGGTGCCGAAGGCCAGCTCTACGCCGGCTCGGTCTGTGTGATCGTGGTTGGCACTCTGCTGCAGCTTCCGCCGATCCTCCACATCCCGTTGGGGATCATCGCCGGCGCCGTGGGTGGCGCGGCTTGGGCCGGGATCGCGGGCATCCTCAAGGCCCGCATGGGTGCCCACGAGGTGATCAACACGATCATGCTCAACTATATCGCGATCAGGCTCACCGACTGGCTGATCAAGAGTAAGACGCCCTATATCCTCGGCGACCCGGCCGACACCAGTTCCTCGCGCACACAGTTTATCGCCGAGACCATGCGCCTGCCCCACATCCCCGTCGGCAGCGTCACCGTGCTCCATCTCGGCATCATCATTGCCCTCCTCCTGGTCTTCCTGGTGGACTGGTTCCTCAAGCGGACGACGCTAGGCTTCGAGCTGCGCACGGCTGGCGTGAACCCGAACGCGGCCCGCTACGCCGGCATCAGCGTGCCCCGCACGATCGTGCTCGCCATGGCCCTCTCAGGCGCCCTCGTGGGGGTCGCCGCCGCCGGGGAAGTGATGGGGGTGCGCTACGCCCTCAGCGCCGACTACTACGCCGGGCTCGGCTTCGACGCCATCGCCGTGGCCCTGCTGGCGCGCAACAACCCGATCGGCATCCTCTTCTCCGGGCTGCTCTGGGGCGGCCTGCTCACCGGGGCTCGCCTGATGCAGGTGCGGGCTGGGCTCTCGATCGATGTGATCAAGATCGTCCAGGCGCTGATTATTATGTTCGTCGCCGCCGACCAGATCGTGCGCTTCATCTATCGCATCCCGCAGCGCAGGGCCGGCGAGGAGGCGATGATCTCGAAGGGCTGGGGCGGAGGATAGGCGCCGCCTAGACGTTGTACGGCAGCAGGTAGAAGAGCATCACGCAGAAGAAGATCGCGCCGCCGATCAGCACCGCGGTGTGCCAGATCTCGTGGGTGCCGAAGTAGGGCGGGAAGGGGTTGGGCCAGCCGCTGGCGAAGCTCGCCACGCCGATCGTGTAGCACAGCCCGGCCGCCACCATCAGCCCGATCGCGCCCGGGCCAAGCTTGTTGTAGACGGGCGCGAAGAAGAAGACCACGATCCAGCCCAGGCTCACGTAGCTGAGGTTCGATACCAGCGTCGGCATGCGGGTGAAGAACACGGCCTTGAGCACGATCCAGAAGGCCGCCAGGCTCCAGACCAACCCGAAGAGGAACCAGCCGAGCGGCCCGGCGAAGAGCGTGAGGCAGAAGGGCGTGTAGGTGCCGGCGATCAGCAAGTAGATGGCGCAGTGGTCGAGGATGCCGAGCACCCGCAGGTAGCGGCCGAAGAGCAGGAAGAAGTGCAGGATCGTGCTCGCCAGGAAGGAGAGCAGCAGGGTGGCGCCGTAGACGGCGAAGCCGATCAGGTGCAGCCACTTGCCTTCCTGCGCCGCCAGGGTGACGAGGACGGCGATCGCCGAGACCGAGAGGATCGCGCCGAGCAAGTGGCTGAGGGCGTTGTAGTACTCGTTGCTGTCGGGCGACGAGATCATCGGGTCGAGCGCATCTTTCGGGCGCACCATCAGGCCTCCGTGGGCAGCAGTTAGCTGCACTGTTTCATAAGCTTGGTACATTCAGGCGCCAGCTCTCGCACCCCTTGGGGTGCGGTCCAGCGGCGCTAGTATACCAATCTTGCGAAGCAGCACAGTGCGACAGCTGTGGTTCTATTTGGCGCCGAAAAACTCCAGCGCAGCGATGATGTAGACCCGGGTGGCCCGCGCCACCTCGTCGAGATCCACGTACTCATCTGGCTGGTGGGGCAGCCACTTGTCGCCGGGGCCGTAGACCACCACGGGCACGCCGCGGTCGCGGGCGATGATGGTGCCGTCGGTGGAGCCGGGCACGCCGCCGAGGGGCGGCGGCGCCCCATAGACGCGGGTGTGGGCGTGGGCGACCGCCCTGGCCAGCGGGTGGGCGGGGTCGATCTCGGTGGCGGGCCGGTCGTCGATCACCTCGACGGCGAAGCGGTAGGCCGGGTGCGCGGCCCGCACCTCCTCGGCCAGGGCCTCGATGCGGGCGATCAGGGCGTCGTGGCGCACCGGCGGCGCGGTGCGGATGTCGAGGAAGGCGTCGCAGCAGTCGGGCAGGCAGTTGAGCTGCGAAGTGTCGCCGCTGAGCGGCGCCCGCGCCACGGTGGGGCTGATGTAGCAGGGCCCGAGCAGCGGGTGGGCGCCGTGCTCGGCCTGCAGCGCCGCCTCCAGCTCCAGCACGCGGCCAAGCCAGCGCACCATGCCTGCGAGCGCGTTCACGCCCTTGTCGGGCATGGCGCCGTGGGCGATCCGGCCGTACGAGAGCAGCCGCAGCCGCAGCGAACCCTTCTGTGCCACACAGAGCTCGCCGCCCTCCGGCTCGCAGACGATGCAGCCA
>DAOUGF010000715.1:0-2579 GCA_034429295.1 Chloroflexaceae bacterium | reverse complement strand
TTTCGCGCGCTTCTTAAGCGCTGCGCGCCACTTCGTTCCGCGTCTTCCCTTAAGCGCTGCGCGCCACTTCGTAACGAAGCTTCGAACCTTCGTTTCGCGTTTTTCGTTCCGCTTCGCGTCTTTCGCGATCCAAGACACGCCCTACCACCACTTCCGGCTATGGAAGAAGAGCCCAAGGGCCAGGCCGATAAAAAGCATCAGGCCGAGGGCGAAGGGATAGCCGAGCGGCCAGTGGAGCTCGGGCATGACGTCGAAGTTCATGCCGTAGATGCCAGCCACCAGCGAGCAGGCCATGAGGATGATCGAGAAGAGCGTCAGGAGCTTGACGAGCTGGTTGAGCTGGTTCGACTGCAGCGAGAGGTAGCTATCGAGGGCGCTGGAGAGCAGGTCGCGGTAGGTGTCGATCGTGTCGGTGACCCGCACGAGATGGTCGTAGACATCCTGCATGTAGAGAAGGCCCTCCGGCTTGAAGATCGCCGTCTCCTGGCGCAGCAGCACATTCAGCACCTCCCGCTCCGGCGCCACCACCCGTCGCAGCAGTAGCAGGTCCTTCTTCAGCGAGAAGATCTCCTCGATCGAGCCTTCGCGTTGGCGGCTGAAGATCTGATCCTCCAACTCCTCAACCCGATCCACCACCTGATCCATCAGCGTGAAGTAGTCGTCCACAATCGCGTCGAGCAGGGCGTGGAGGATGCCCCCAACGCTGTTGCCGAGCGGCGAGGCCGGCAGCTGCCAGCGGGCCATCGTCTGCGTCACTTGGGCGATGGGATGGCGGTGGATGGTGACGATGAAGTTCTTGCCGCCGAAGATGTTCAGGCCCCGCAGGTCGATCTGCGAGCCGTCGGCCTCGCCGTTGTAGGCTGCGGCGTAGAAGACGAAGAGGTAGTAGTTGGGGTAGGCGTCCACCTTGGGCCGCTCGTGCTCCTTCACCGCGTCCTCGATGGCGAGGGGATGAAAGCCGAACTCCTCGCGGAGCAGCGCTACCTCAGCCGCGTCGGGAGCCTCCAAGTCGAGCCAGACCAGCGTATCGGGCTCCTTGAGATAGTCGCTGATCGTCGCCAGATCGCTGATCGCGCAGAACACGCCGGATTGGCAGACGTGGAGGGTATGCATAGGTGTGGGCGCGGCGTAAAGCCTGAGGAGCGCGCGATAGGCCGGCACTCGCGAGCGGCAGCACATTGTAGCATCGTAGCATCGCTCGGGCGCTGGCCGCCCCACGGGATGGGCCGCGTTCAGGCCTCCCACACCAGCAGTGTGGCGTCGTCGTTCATCAGGTCGCCGCCGTCCACATAGCCTCGCAGCACCCCGCGCACGGTGAAGCCGTTCTTGAGCTGCACGCTGAGGGTGGGGTCATGGAGCCGGCCAGCCACAACCTCGGCAATGTACTCCTCTACGCTGAGGCGCCCGGCGTATTGGTGGTAGCCCGGCAGGGCGCCGCCGGCGACGATGCCACGCATCCCGAGGCGACGCACCAGCGCCTTGCGGGTGCTGTAGAGCATGCTGGCGATGCCGCGGCCGCGGTAGTCGGGGTGGACGCTCATGTCGGCGCCGTAGAGCCAGGCGCCCGCCGGGTCGTGGTTGCTGAAGCGGTTATGGCCGGTAATGCCGCGGTAGGTGTGCTGCTCGAGGCAGCTGTCGCCGATGCGGAATGTGCTGCTCTGGCCGACCACACGCTCGCCGTCGAGGGCCACGTGCTGCCCCTCGGGGAAGGCGGCGAGCTGAGCGGCGAACATCTCAGCGTCCATCCAATCGTCGGTGTTCAGGGTCGGAAAGCAGATCTTCTGGTGCTCGACGAGCTGTGGGATATGTTCGGGGCGGGTGTTTGTGATCTGTATCATTGTTGTCCGTAGTTGGTAGTCCGTAGTCCGAAGCCGAAACATTGTAGCTCTGCGAACGGTATAGAGACCGAGCACTTACACGACTATCTGCGAACGGCATCCTTCCCGGCCACTGAACATTATGGCTTGGCAAGCCAACTGCGGCGCGCAGCAATCTCGATACCGCTCAACATTGCCGAGGGCGCCGGTAGTAGCAGCGGACCAGAATTCCAACGCTTTCTCACCATCGCGCTCAAGTCAACCTACGAGGCCATGACAGCGCTGGAGATCGCTCGGCGCCTCGCGTATCTCTCAGAAGAGCAGACGTTGGCGCTGTGTAATGAGGCGGATCACATCGCGGCAATGATAACCCGCCTTGCCAACACCATCGGCGACCGGTGATTACGGCACTAGACCGCCGCGTACGGACTACCGACTACTGACTACGGATCGCATCGATCAGAATATCGAGCCCTTCGTCGAGTTGCTCGTCGGTGATGATCAGGGGAACCAGCAGGCGGATGCAGTTGGCGTAGAGGCCGGCGCGCATCGCGATCAGGCCCCGCTGCAGCGCCCGGTCGAGGATGTCGAGCACCGCTTGGGCGGGGACAGGCGCGCGGGTGGCCCGGTCGCTCACGAACTCCAAAGCCAGCATCGCGCCGAGGCCCCGGATCTCGCCCACGAGCGCGGCCCCCGTCTCCTCAGCCAGGAGCGGCTGCAGCCGGCTGCGGATACGCTCGCCGAGGGCCACGGCCCGCTCGG
>DAOUGF010000714.1:0-1594 GCA_034429295.1 Chloroflexaceae bacterium | reverse complement strand
GCGAGCTGGTCCCTTCGATCGGCTTTGGGGCTCCCTCCCCCGGCCTGCCTCTGGTGCACTGTGGCGGGGCCGGCCGGCAGCGCGTCAGCCGGCCCTCCCATGGGCGTTATTCCCCCGAGCCAGCGCGGCGGTTCCACGCTGTAGAGGCGCCGCTCTCGTGCGAGCGAGAACATGAGGCGGACCGCCTTGCGCGCGACCGCCACCAGGATCTTCTTCTTCCGCGTGCGGGGGGTTGGCGGCGAGCGCCCGCTCGTAGTCGGCCCTGAAGAGGCCGCCCCGGCGGACGCTGCGGACGGCGAACAGGTAGGCCTGGCGCCGGAGCTCGGGCCGGCCGCGCTTGCTGAGGCGCGGGTTGCCGCGCTGCATGCCGCTCTCGCTCACCACGAGCGAGAGCCCGGCCACCTTGAGTGCCTGGCGGCTGGAGTCGTAGGCCCGCGGATCGCCGATCGAGCCCAGGAAGACGGCGGCCGTGACGGGCCCGAGCTTGGAAATTGAGAGTAGTGCGGCTGGACGAGCGAAGCCCGGAACCGTACCTCGGCCGTGGTGAGAGCCGAAATCGCGCCGGGCAGGCCGCGGCTGGACGCGGTTTCGGCGATCAGGGGGCGCCCGGTATGCTGGTGGGTTTGGCGGCGAGGCGGGCGAGCAGGAGGGCTGTTTGAGAGGCCAGAGCCGGCGAGCTGGGTGGGCCGGCGCGCGCAGAGCCGAGGGGGCTCGCTCGGGACGCTTCGGGTTAGAGGCGTCCGTCATACACAGATCCGTTTGGGCTGGCGACGTGCCCGCCGCTCTGCGGAGGCTACAATGACTTCTTCGAGAGCACGTTGGAGCGGATCTGGACCACGGTCATGTCCGCGTTCAAGGTTGAGCAGGAGGTGCAGGTAGGGTTCACCACGCTTACTCACAACGGTAGCTTGGCCAATGCGGATGAGAGCACGACAGTCGCAACCGCGGCGCAAGTCCCCGGGCTCGCCGTCAGATCTGCCGTTGGGATTGATTTCGCCGAGCCGCGGCCCGGCTCCAAGACACTAGGCGTGGACGTCGGTGTGGGACTGGGGCCGTTCAACCTCGGGCTCAGAATCAACAGCGCCATAGACCGAGAAGGATTACAAGTTACAGGAATTCGGGTAGGCGGCGGCATCGGGACTCCACGCCCGGTTGTATCTCCCTCGCTGCGGGATACGGATTGTTCGCGGCACACTCAGTGTTCACGGACTCCCTAGCGCGGCGCGGCAATCGAGGATTGTTGGTAATCGTTGACACCGGAGCCGCCGCGAGGTGCTGACCAGGCCCGTTCGAGCGCTTCGCCTCGATCACTGGAGCGTCGCCAAAGCGGGGATCAGTGGGTCTTCGGACGGGCCTTTCAGCTAGTATATCTTCCGCTATGGAGGGCGGTTCATGCGTGGGGTGGTCTCGTGTGTTCTTATTGCGCTCTACATCCTAATTGGGTGGGGGCTGGAGGGACGTGCATGGTTTCACATGAAAAGCTATAGGCGAGCGCTGTGGCATAGCAAGCCACTGTGGGATGCCAAGAATTTCGACGAAGAGGGAAGGCGCCACCGCAGACGGGCGCTACGATATTACTTGATCGGTGGCGTCG
>DAOUGF010000713.1:0-3583 GCA_034429295.1 Chloroflexaceae bacterium | reverse complement strand
CGGGCCGCATCCTCAACCGGCGCCCCGGCGCCGACCTGGATATGGAGGCGATCCTCAAAGCCGCTGCCAAGCATGGCACGATCATGGAGATCAACAGCGGCCCGGACCGGCTCGATCTCGACGCCGGCAACGTGCGCCGCGCCCTGGAGTTGGGCGTGGACCTGACGGTGAATTCCGACGCCCACCACCCGACTGACCTGGCCTGGCTGCGCTTCGGCGTACTCACCGCGCGGCGCGGCTGGGCGCCCGCCGAGCGGATCGTCAATACCTGGCCCCTTGAGCGGCTGCTGGAGCGGCTGCGGGCGAGATAGGCGTTATGCGTAGAAGGGCGGAAAGCGGCGCGGGTTCGCCTCGCGCATGAGCTCGTAGACGGCACGGAAGACGTCGGCGGGATTGGGCTTCGAGGCGTAATCGCCGTCGCTGGTGTAGGCCGGGCGGTGGGGCTGGGCGGTGACAGTGCAGGGCGGCGAGTCGAGGTGCCAGTAGCCGCCCTGCCGCTCGATCACCTGCTGGAGGATGAAGGCGCTGGCCCCGCCCGGCACATCCTCGTCGAGCACAACGAGCCGGCTGGTCTTCGCGAGGCTCTCGCCGATGCGCCCCTCGATGTCGAAGGGTAGCAGCGACTGTACGTCGATCACCTCCACGTCGATGCCGACCTGCTCCAGCTGCGCGGCGGCCTCCAGCGCCACCTGGCAGCAGGCGCCGTAGGTGACGAGCGTCACATCGCCGCCGGGCCGCAGCACCTCGGGCACGCCGAGGGGCATGGTGTACTCGCCGAGATTCGCGGGCAGCGGCTCGCGGCGGCGGTAGCCGTTCAACACCTCGACCACCAAGGCCGGCTCCTCGGCCTGGAGCAGCGTGGTGTAGAAGCCGGCGGCGCGAGTCATGTCGCGGGGCACAAGGATGTGCATGCCGCGGAGGGCGTTGAGCAACGCGCCCATAGGCGAGCCAGCGTGCCAGACGCCCTCGAGGCGATGGCCACGGGTGCGAATGATCACTGGGGCGGATTGGCCGCCGCGGGTGCGCCAGTGGAGGCAGGCCAGATCGTCGGTGAGGGTCATCAGCGCATAGTACACATAGTCGAGGTACTGGATCTCGGCGATCGGGCGCAGGCCGCGCAGGGCCATGCCGATCGCCTGGCCGACGATCGTCGCCTCGCGGATACCGGTGTCGGCCACCCGTAGCGGCCCGTACTTCGCCTGCAGGCCGGCCACGCCCTGGTTCACATCGCCGAGGGCGCCCACATCCTCGCCGAAGATGCAGACCCGCGGGTCGCGGGCGAGCAGCGCGTCGAAGGCCCGTTGGAGCAACTCGAAGCCACGCAGCTCAGGAGCGCCCTCAGCATAGCGTGGCGGGCAGGCGGGCACGCGCAGCGCCGAGCGCTCGTCCTCGCGGTGCAGGTGCGAGCCGTAGCGCCCGCGGAGGGCGGCGAGCTCGGCCTCGTGCCAGGCGGCGAGCCGGGCCCGCTGGGACGAGGGCGTGTCGTGGGTGCGCACGAGGGCCTGGTGGGCGGCCTCGAGCAGCCCGCGGTAGATCGGGCGTGGCTCGGCGCGCAGCTCCGCGGCGAGGGGCGCAAGCTGCGGCCCGACAGCATCGAGCAGGTCGGCCAATTCGCGGGCCTTCGCCAGCGGCCCGGCCTGGAAGGCGGCCCAGGCGGCGTCGCGGGCCGCCTCGGCTTCGGCCTTCGCCTCGCGCTCGATCTCGTCCAGCTGCGCCTCGGCGGCCACGCCCTCGTCGAGCAGCCAGCGGCGCATCTGCGGGAGCGGATCGTAGGCCCGCTCCCAGGCGAGGCGCTCGGGTGATTTGTAGCGCTCGTGGCTGCCTGAGGTGGAATGGCCCTGGGGCTGGGTGAGCTCGGTGACGTGGATCACCGCGGGGATGTGGCGCTCGCGGGCGTCCTCAGCCGCCTCAGCGAAGGCGGCGCGGAGGGCCGGGTAATCCCAGCCGCGGGCCGTGAAGAGGTTGAAGCCGGCGCCGGTCGCCGGGTCATAGCGGAAGCCCTCGAGCAGCGCCGAGAGATCGCCCTTGGCAAGTTGCAGCTCATTGGGCACGGAGATGCCGTAGCCGTCGTCCCAGACGGCGATCACGGCGGGGGCGCGAAGCACGGCGATCGCGTTCAGAGCCTCCCAGAAGAGGCCTTCGGCGCAGCTGCCGTTGCCGATCGTGCCAAAAGCCACCTCGCGGCCGCCCTGCGAGAACTGTGTGAGGCCGCGCAGCTCTTCAAGCTCGCGGTAGAGGCGCGAGGCGTAGGCCAAGCCCACCAGGCGGGGCATCTGGCCGGCGGTGGGCGAGATGTCGGCGGCGCTGTTGGGCCTGTCGGTTTGGCGGAACCAGGCGCCGCCCTCGTCGAGGAGCCTGGTGGCGAAGTGGACGTTCATCAGGCGGCCGGCGCTGGCGGGATCGGCCGCCACATCAGTGTGGCCGTAGAGCTGGGCGAAGTACTGCCGGGGCGTGAGGGCGCCCACAGCGAACATGAAGGTCTGGTCGCGGTAGTAGCCGGAGCGGAAATCGCCGGGCCGGAAGGCGCGGGCCATAGCGAGCTGGGCGAGTTCCTTGCCGTCGCCGTACGAGCCGAACTTGGCGTTGCCGCTCATCACCTCGCGGCGGGTGATCAGGCTCACCTGACGGCTCAGGCAGGCCAGCCGGTAGTCGGCGAGGAGCTCGCTTGTGTCTGCCATGCTGCTCGTCCTTCGTCTACGGCCGGCCCCCGCATATACCGCAGGGACGCAGAAGGCGCGGAGGCCGCACTGGCTTGATCTGTTCCTTTCCTCCCGCTCTCTGCACCAGCCGTCTAGAGATGTCGCAGGAAGCGGGCCGGGCTGTTCAGGAAGTCGCGGGTGAGCGTCACATGCTCGACCTGATCGTAGGCTACGGGCCGCACCACACCGCCGTCGAAGCTGAAGATCGCGGCGCCGGGGAAGGCCATCAGGATCGGCGAGTGAGTGGCGATGATGAATTGGGCACGCTGTGTCTCGACCAGCTCTTTGATCAGGGCCAGCAGGCCGAGTTGGCGCATCGGTGAGAGAGGCGCCTCGGGCTCGTCGAGCAGGTAGAGGCCGTCGGGCACCATGCGCGATCGGAAGAGGGTGAAGAAACTCTCGCCGTGGGAGACCGTATCGAGCCCGTCGCCGTACTTCGCCTTGATCTCGGCGATGCTCCTGGCGTAGGGCATGCTCTTGAGGCCGCGGGCGACATCTGAGAGCTCGGGGTCGGCCTGGATGGCCCGCAACTCGGCCTCGAGCTCCTCGCGCATCTGCTGCATGCGCCGGGCGTAACCGAAGAAATCCTCGGCCCGCAGGAAGAAGCCGCGGTGGGTGCGGCGGGCCCAGGAGAGGCGCAGACGCCGGGATAGGGTGTGGGCGGACGCTAAGCTGCTGTCGGCCTCGGTGTCGGCGCTGCCGACGGCGATGGAGTGAGCCGCGGCGGCGATGCCCTCGAGCAGGGTGGATTTGCCTGAGCCGTTCTCGCCGATGAAGAAGGTGACGGGCGCGTCGAAGGCGAGGGCCTGGCCCGCGAGCGCGGCGATCGCCGCCACGCGGAAGGGGAAGCGGTCGCGGTCTTCGGCCGGGATGGCCTGGAGCGT
>DAOUGF010000712.1:0-4714 GCA_034429295.1 Chloroflexaceae bacterium | reverse complement strand
CGCCTTGAGCATGCGGAGCGCAGTGGCCAGGATGATCTCGGCGCAGGGCACGAGCGAGGCGAGATCGACCCACTCGGTGTTCTGGTGGAAGTCGCCGGCGCGCGGGCCAAAGTGGAGCGTGGGAATGCCGGCCTCGCCGCTGAACAGGTTAGCATCGCTCACCCCGGCGCTGTAGCTGAAGGGCACCGGCGCGCCGAGCACTTCGGCGCTCGCCGCAGCGAACGCCTGGGCCAGAGGGTGGGTGGTGTCGAGCTCGAAGGGCGGGTAGTAGGGCGGCTCGACGGTGAAGGCGAAGCGCGCCGGCGAGCGCAGGCTGGCGGCGAAGGCCTCGAGCTCGGCGACCACGGACTCGGCCGTCTCGCCCGGAACGATCTGGCGGGTGAGCAAGGCCTCGGCGTGCTCGGGTAGAGTGATCACATACTGGGCGCTGCCGCTGTGGAAGGACAGGATGGTCTGCGACGAGGGGATGCGCGGGTGCTTGCCGCTGGGCACGGCCTCACCGACTCCAGCCACGAAGCGGGCCAACTCGATCGCCGCATTGACGCCTTCCTCTGGGAAGAAGCCGTGGGCCGCCTTGCCGGTCACGGTGACCCGGACGAGCACCTTGCCCGGCGCTCCTACCACCGCCTGGTCGAAGCTCGGTTCGGCGACGATACAGGCATCGGCGATGAGGCCGCCAGCGATCTGCGCGCGGGCGCCGTGCGAGTAGGCCTCCTCGTCGGTCACGCTGCTGAGGATGAGCGTGCCCTGCCAGGCGTCGCGCCGCCGGAGAAGCTCGCGGGCGACGAGCATGATCACCACCAGGCCGCTCTTCATGTCGCCAGCGCCGAGGGCCGAGAAGCGGTCGCCCTCCAGGCGCCCCTGCCAGGGATCGCAAGCCCACCCCTCAACGGCAAGCACGGTGTCGATGTGGCCGTTGAGCAGCAGCGTCGGGCCTGGGCCGTTCTCTACCCGGGCGATAACGTTGGGCTGGCCGTTAGGGGTCGGCTGCAGCTCCGGCGTGAGGCCGTTGGCGTTGAGCCAATCGGCCACGACCTGTTGAGCCGCGCCCTCCTCGCCAGGGTAGCTGCGGACGGCCACAAGCCGGCGGAGCAGGGTCACGGCCTCGTCTCGGTCAAATGTGGGCGTTTGCATCAGGGATTCCTTTTCTCGGAGCACCGGGAGGCAGCCATGTCGGCGATCGCAGAGGCGGCCCCAGCGCCTCCAGCGCGACCGCACGCATCTTCATTATCATAGCTGACGAAACGCCGGCGGCCAGGAGTTATTCCCGGTCGCCGGCCTGCGGCTTTTTAGCCATGGCGCCTGGCTCTCTGGCTGTGAGAGGTTCTCGCTGTACGCGCTACCGACTACGCTGTACGGCCGCTAGCGGCCGTGCGGTCGGTGCTTCCGGCGTCATCCGGAACGAGCATAGGCAGGATGGCCTACTGAAACGGGGGCCAATAGCGCAGGCCAACGCCGCCCAAAAGCGGTACAACTGGTCGAGGGTTATTAACAGCCCGGAGGGAAACATCAGTGAGGTCCGTCCACGGGAGCATCCGTGTCGGCGCGCCCACTGGCCTTGATACAAATAAGGAAGTGCCGGTTATGGCTACGTTCACTCGCACTGCCCCCACACCCGCTGTCTCGGGGATCAGGCGGCTGGCCGCCGGGCATCCGCTCGCCAGCTACTTTGCGCTGACCTTCGCCCTCTCCTGGGGGCTCGTGCTGCCGATGACCTTCTCGCGCAACCTCGGGGTCGGGCTGCTGCCCTACGATCTGCCCGACGCCCTCGGCCTCGCGCTCTACCTCCTGGCCTCCTTCGTCGGCCCGACTGTGGCCGCCCTCACCGTCAGCGCGCTCATCGAGGGCCGGGCGGGGGTGATGGCCCTGCTGCGGCGCACAGTGCAGTGGCGCGTGGGCCTGCGCTGGTATGCCGTGGCGCTGCTGGCAAACCTGAGTATCTGGACGCTGGCCTATAGCGCCATCCTCGGGCCGGGCCTGCTTGGAGCAGTTCTTGTCAATTGGCCGCTGCTCGTGAGCGTCTTCCTGCCTATGGTCGCCTTCGGTCTGCTCATCCCATCGCTCGGCGAGGAGCCAGGCTGGCGCGGCTTCGCTCTGCCGAGGCTTCAGGCGCGCTACGGCCCGCTGAGCGCCACCCTTATCCTGGGAGCCATCCACGGGCTCTGGCACCTGCCGGCCTTGGGCACGCTCATGCTCGGCCCGTTCAGACCCGATCAGGTGCCGCCCTTCCTGCTGACCGCGGTGGGCGCGACCTTTCTCTACACCTGGATTTTCAACCACACCCGTGGTAGCGTGCTGCTGGCGATGCTCACCCACGCCGCTGGCAACGCCGCCACCCAGTGGCTCACCGCGCTGATCGAGCAGGGCGGGCTGGCAGTGCCGCAGGCCGGGCTAGGGGCATGGCTGATCGACAGCGGCTGGCTCAACGCTCTGGCCTATGGCTTCGCGGCCCTGCTGCTCGTTGCTCTCACCCGCGGCCGGCTCGGGGCCTCGCCCGAAGTCACGGACGTTGCGGGGGCGTCGCTCGGCGATAGCTAGTGCACGTACAGCGTAGGTGGTGCAGCGCCACGCGCTCGGCATTGACGATCGCCTGGAGAGCTGCGAAGTGCGCAGCTGCACAAGGGAGGACGGAGCTGAGCAGGTATGAGGTGCGCTGATGGGCGGAGGACGCGACAAGATTGTGGTGCTCGGGGGATACGGGGCCGTTGGGCGCGTCGTCGCCTCCAGGCTTGGTCGTGAGCACCCCGGCAAAGTGTATGTGGCGGGGCGAAGCCGGCAAGCGGCGGAGGCGTTTGCAAAGAGCAGCGGAGGGGCTGTCCTGCCGCTTGCTCTGGACGCGGGAGACCCACAGCAGTTGGCCGCGGTGCTGGACGGGGCGCGGGTGGTGGTTGAGTGTGTCGGCCGCGATGACGTGGCGCTCGCCCGCGCCTGCCTGGAGCGGGGCGTCCATTACGTGGACATCTCGGCCTCGGCGTTGTTTCTGCGCCAAGTCGAGCAGCTCGACCCGCTGGCGCGGGAGCGCGGCGCCGCCGCCATACTCAGCGTCGGGCTTGCGCCCGGCCTGACCAATCTGCTGGCGAGATACGCGGTCGAGCGGCTCGGCACAGCCGATGCGCTGGACATCGGGATTCTGCTTGGGCTCGGTGATGCGCACGGCGCCGCCGCGATCCGCTGGACGCTGGAGCGCCTGGTCGAGCCCTTCACCCTCTGGCAGGATGGTGTTGCGATCCCTGTCACCAGCTTTGATACAGCTGTGCGGTTGCGCTTCCCCGACCGGTACGGGTGGCGTCGGGCCTTCCGCTTCGACTTCGCCGACCAGCACATCCTCCCGCGCACGCTCGGCGTCCCGCGTGTCGCCACCTGGCTCTGCTTCGACTCGGCCGCGGCGACAGCGGCTGTGGCGCTGCTCCGGCGTACCGGCGCACTCCGTGCGCTCAAGCTGGCCTCGGTACGCGAGCGCCTGGCCGCGCTTCTCGCCCGGGTCCACATCGGCTCTGACGGGTTTGCTATCGGCGTTACGGCCAGACGGGGCGCGACCCCGCCCTACAGCTGCGGCCTGAGCGGGCGCCGCCAGAGCCACGCCACCGGCATCGTGGCCGCGCTAGTCGCGGAGGAGCTGTATCTCACCGGCGGAGCACCTGGCGTGTTTCACATCGAGCAGCGCTTCAGCCCTGACGAGGTCTTCCGGCAACTCGCCGACGCCGGGATCAGCGTGTGGCTCGACGATTCCCCGGTACACTGAAGCGGGCTATATTCACCGCTACATAGAACCATGATTGTTCTCTGGTAACGGCTCGGATGGCGCATCCTAAGGGGCGGCCACGACGGGCCGCCTTACACCTCCGCTTCTTCATGTCGGGCCAATAGTGCCTGTACAGCGTAGTCGGTAGTTCGTACAGCGAGAGCGTTCTGGCGCGGTACGACGCGACCCCGATCACAAGGAGACTGCCTGATCAGGCACTAATATAGAACCACATATGTCGCTCGGAATGTAGGGCCGAAGCATTCGCCCCGGACAGCGCCCGTACCACACGCACGACTTGGGACGAATGCTTCGGCCCTACGGGCTACCGAAAGATTTCTGTGGTTCATCATATAGTCGAGCCGGTCATCCATCAATGTCTTTGGGGCCATATGGCAGCTGACATCCCGGTGCCAGTGCAGCGCGTCTTGAGTGAGTACATCATCCTGGCCAATACCACAGTGCCTGGTCTGCTGGTCGGTCTCTATCTCCACGAGTCGTTGGTTCTCGGCGCATTCAACCCCGGCCTCAGCGATATTGACTTCATCGCTGCGCCGGCGCATCCCCGGCTGCTGCTCGAGGGAAGCTACCTGCAATGGAGCGATCTCGGCAGGCGCGAGGAGAGCGTACCGCCGCATCCCTACAGCCATGACCGCATCCCGCACGCCAGTGGCCCGCGGGCGACCCGTCCCATCGACGGGCTTGAGCCCTGGCCAAGCACGGTGGCCCACGCCCGCTGCTTGCGCCCTCCATGATCCGGCGTGCCACCGCGAAGCTTTCCTGAACTCAGTGCGAGGAGGCGGGTGGCACAACCGATGTTCGCACACCACCCCGACCGCTGATCTGCCACCAGCCGAGGCGGATGGCTCTACCCGTCAATGGGTCGGGTACGCCGCCAACCGTTGGCACGGTGCGGCCCTCCGGCTTGGGGTGTTGTCCGGAGGGGGCAGCGCTCACTCCGGCGGGGGGGCA
>DAOUGF010000711.1:0-2861 GCA_034429295.1 Chloroflexaceae bacterium | reverse complement strand
TGGCCCACGCCCGCTGCCCGGCATCCCGCATTCCCCTGGCCGGCCGCGGTCGTCGGCGCGACGGGCAACTCCCGCACCTGCGTGGCATGCGTGCGGCGATGGCGGGCATCGGGTTTGGGGTTCCAAGGGGACGAGGCCCCCTTGGCGGGGGGGTGGGGGCGTGCGCCTCCGCAGAGGCGCGCCCGCCGCGCAAGGTAGTAGTGGTACACAGGTGCAGCCCCCGGCAGGGTATCGGGCGTGAGCCCGGAGCGGGGTGAGGGGCGGCAGCCCCTACGAGCCGAACGGCAGCGCCACCACCTCGGCCTCGGCGCCGGCGGCGATGAGGCGCGTGCCGGGCTCGGCGTAGGCGGTGCGCACATAGGCGAGGGCGATCAGTCCGTGGCGCGGCGACTCGACGACGCTGGTAAGGTCGCCGGCCTCTTTGCCCGCGGCATCGAGCTTCGCGAGCGGCGTCGGCGGCTCCGGGGGGAGGGCGGGTTGGGCGAGCAGGCGCAGGCCGCGGAGTTGCTTGGCGAGGCGCCCGCGACTCTCCATGCGAGCGATGATCTCCTGGCCCACGTAGCAGCCCTTGTTGAAGCTCACCGCGCCCCAGAGGCCCGTCTCCAGCGGGATGTATTCCTGTGAAAGCTCGCGGCCGTAGGCGCCGTAGCCCTGCTCCACCCGCAGCACTTCGTGGGTCGCCTCGTCGAGAGTGGCCGTGCCCCGCGCCCGCAGCGCTTCGGCGAGGCCAGCGAGGGTCTGCGGCGGAGCGATCAGGTTGAAGCCCTCGCCGCCGATGGGCCGAGTACGCGCCACGTAGAGCGGTTCGTCGCCCCAACTCGCGGTGGCCACGGCGAAGGCGGGCAGATCGGCGCCGGGGAGCCCAAGCTCCGCGAGCAGCGCGGGCGCTTGGGGGCCGTAGAGCGTCAGCTGGCCGAGGGTGGCCGTGGCGTCCTCCAGCTTCACCTTGTCGTTAAAGAAGATATTCTTCCGCAGATAGTTGAAGATCGCCTGGCCGCGACCGGGGCTCGTTACCAGGAGCAGCGTCTCATCGAAGACATAGACCGTGAGCAGATCGATGATGCGGCCGATCGGCGTGGTGAGCACTGTCTGCGTGCCCTGGCCCGGCGTCAGCCGCTCGATATGGTTGGTCGAGAGGCGATGCAGCAGGGCGGCCCGATCGCGGTCGCGCATCCAGATCCGGCCGTGGGCCGCGCTATCGTAGAGTGCCGCGACGCTGTTGGCGGCAGCGTAGGCGGTGCCGTCGGCGCGGGCGATAGGAGCGGCAAGCGTAGCCATCATAGCGGGTGATCCTATCTTGTTGCCCTATGTTCGCTCTCATCATACCACACCGCCACCGCACAGGAGCCCTGGCGCTGCTGCTGTTAAGATATTTTGATCTGGTGGGGGGAGGGGGAGAATATTTGGATCGCGAAAGGCGCGAAAGCTAACGAAAAACGGGAACGCGAAGGCGCGAAGACGCGAAAGGGAAGACGCGAAAGCGCTCTCAGCTTTCGCGTTCGCGCGCTTCGCGCCACTTCGTACCTTCGTTTCGTGTTTTTCGCTCGCCTTCGCGTCTATCGCGATCCAGAGTTTCGCGATCCAAAGTCTCCCACTCAGTACGCCAGCAGTTCCCGCGCCGCCGCCAGGATCGTCGCCGCGCCGGGCCGGTGGGCGTCCTCCAGGGTTGGGCTGTAGGGCACCGGGGCGTCGGGGCCGGCCACGCGGGTGATCGGGCCGTCCAAGTACTCGAAGGCGCCCTCGGCGATGATCGCGGCCACCTCGCCGCCCACGCCGCAGGTGCGGTTAGCCTCGTGGACGATCAGCACCTTGCCGGTGCGGCGGGCCGTGGCCAGGATGGCGGCCTCGTCGAGCGGCTTGAGCGTGCGCAGGTCGAGCACCTCGACGCTGTGGCCCTCCCGCTCGAGCTCGGCTGTCGCCGCCAGCGCCTCGTGCACCATCGCGCCGTAGGCGATGATCGAGAGCTCCTCGCCCGCCCGGCGCAGCGCCGCCTCCCCGATCGGCACGATCCCCTCCTCGCCGTCGGGCACGGGGCCCTTCAGCGAGCGGTAGAGATATTTCGTCTCGTAGTAGATCACCGGGTTCGGGTCGCGGATGGCGCTGAGCAGCAGGCCGCGGGCGTCGGCGGGGGTGGCGGGCGCCACCACCTTGAGGCCGGGGGTGTGGACGAACCATGCCTCGTTGCTCTGGGAGTGGAAGGGCCCGGCCCGCAGGCCGCCGGCGCCCGGCGCGCGGATGGTGATCGGCACCGGCTGGCCCCAGCGATAGTGGTTGGTGGCGGCGAACTGCACGATCGCATCGAAGCCGGTTGAGATGAAGTCGGCGAACTGCATCTCCACCACCGGGCGCAGCCCCTCGAAGCTCATGCCCACGGCGGCGTAGATCATCGCCAGCTCGGCCATGGGCGTATCGATCACCCGCTCCCCGCCGAACTCCTCGATCAGCCCCTGCGTCACCTTGAAGGCGCCGCCGTACACGCCAATGTCCTCGCCCATCAGCAGCACCGCCGGGTCGCGCCGCAGCTCGTAGCGCAGGGCGTCGCGGATCGCCTCCAGGTAGGTGAGTTCGCGGCCGGTCAGGCTGTCATCGGTGAGCACCGTCTCACCGCGATGAATGCGCTCGTCCCAGGTCATTTCGGCTCCGATGCATAGACACCGTCGGTGACACTCTCTGGCTCCGGGTATGGGCTCGCCTCCGCGTAGGCCTGAGCTTCGTCGAGTTCGGCCTCGATTTGGGCGAGCAGCGCATGCAGGCGCTCGTCGTCGAGCAGGCCGCGCTCGCGCATGTGGGCCTCAAGGCGCTCGATCGGGTCGCGGCGCGCCCACTCCTCCAGCAGGTCCTTCGGCACGTAGGCCTGATTG
>DAOUGF010000710.1:0-3069 GCA_034429295.1 Chloroflexaceae bacterium | reverse complement strand
GCGCGCGCTGCCGCTCGAGCCAGCCGAGCGCCCCCAGGAACAGCTCGATCCGCTCCGGAATACTGGTGATGCTCAGAACAACGTCGGCGACCTGCTTTTCGCTGCTCACGGCTCCACCGGCGTCAGATAGCCCTCCCGCCGCCACCGCGCCAGATCCTCCGCCGACACGCCCAGGGCCGCTGCTTGGGCCGCGTCGAAGCCCTCCGGGTGCGCGGCCACCAGGGCGCTCAGCTCGGGCATGCGCTCGTGGCGGGCGAGAAAGTCGTGGAAGATCATGCCGTCGCCCCAGGTGTAACACCACGGCGGCAGCAGGTAGCGCGTCTGCGGGCCGATTGGCCGCACCCTGGTAGGCGCCGGACCCACCGCCCGCGCGCCCAGGATCGCCTCGGCGTAGGCCTGGAGTTGGGCCTCGATATCGAAATGCCGGCGCAGGTAGGCCATCGTCGCCGGTGGCGTTCCCTGTCCCTCCCGCCAGATCGCGGCGGCGGCGGCAGCGGCGGCCTCGTTGTCGTCGTAGTGGACCTTGGGGATCAGCTCATCCGGCAGCAGCGAACGATGAGTCGCCACCCGCGCTACGATCGCCGGGGTGCCGCAGGCGAGGGACTCGTAGGGCACATTGCCGAAGGCTTCCACGAAGGAGCCGAGCGCGAGGGTGAGCTGTCCCAACCGGTAGTAGTCGGGCATCAGCCGCTGCGGCACCCAAGGGTGGAAGGCGAAATGCTCCCGCAGGCCTCGCGCCGCGAGCTCCGCCTCGAAGCTATCGTAGAAGGCTCGTACCTCGGGCGAGAGCTTCTCCTCGGCCCAGCGCGGCACCAGCACCAGCAGCTCCGCGCAGCCGTAGCGGCGCACCAACAGCTCGGCCACCGCGAGCGTCTGCGCGAGCCCTTTGTTGGGCTCGGGGCGATGCGGATGCAGCACCACGAAGCGGCCGGCCAGATCGACACCCACGAGCTCGCGGATCTCTCGGCCCGCCTCGCTGGGGCGAAAGCGGTTGAAGTCGAGCCCGTTGTTGATCGTGATCGATCGCTCCGCCAACTCCGGCAGAAAGCGCCCCGCCGTGTGGAGGTAAACCTGCCGCGAGTATTCGGCGATCGCGATCAGCTTGTCGGCGGCGAAGAGGAAGCTGCCGAGGATCGTCTCGGGGTAGACGTTATCGCGGAGCGAGATCACGGTCGGCACGCCGCGGTAGATGTAGGGGATGAGCAGCTCGCCGTCGTGCATGTAGAAGCGATCGGCGCCGGCCAAGTGCTCGCCAACGGTCTGGATGATCTCGGCCAGGCTGTAGGCGGGGATCTCGTAGGGCTGCGGGAACGGCTGCTTGAAGGGTAGCAGCGGCAGCACCTCGACGTTGTCGTGCCAGCGGAAGGGCCTGGTGTCGGGGTGGGCCGTGCAGAGCACCGTCACTTGGTGGCCGAGCTCGCCGAGGCGGGTCAGCACATTCTGCTGATGCTTGGCCGAGCCGCCGATCACCCGATCTTCGAAGAGCGGGTTGATCGAGAAGCCGACGATCTTCATATCTTGTCCTGGTCGAACTGGGCCGCGTTCTGGCCGACATTCGTGAGCGACTCGCCGCCATCAACGGTGAGGATCTGGCCGGTGACAAAGTCGCTGCCGAGCAGGTAGAGGATAGCGCCGGTGATATCAGCGGGGTCGCCCTGGCGCCGCAGGGGGATGCCGCTCACGCGCCAGGCGACGTACTCAGGGCTGCGAGTGGTGGCCGGCAGCACCACGCCGGGGGCCACGCCATTCACCCTGATGCGGGGCGCGAATTCCAGCGCGGCCATGCGTGTGAAGGAAGCCAGGGCCTGCTTCGCTAGCAGGTAGGCGGCGTACTGGTGCTGGTTGAAGGCGATCTTATTGTCGATGATGTTGACCACATGCCCCTCGCCGATCTGATCGGCGAAGGCCCGGGTGAGAAAGAAGGGCGCCCGCAGGTTCACGGCGAGCTGCTGATCGAAGATCGCGGCCGTGGTCGCGGCGATCGTCGCCTGGGTATAGACCGAGGCACTGTTGACCAGGACGCGCAGATTGGGCAGCGCGGCCCGGGCCCGCTCGATCAGGCCAGGGAGCGCCTCCACATCGGCGAGATCGAGCTGGAGCGTATGGCATTCCACGCCTAAGGCGCGGATCTCGACGGCGGTTGCCTCGGCGGCGGCGGCGGAGCTGCCGTAGTGCAGGGCGATATCGTAGCCGGCCTCGGCCAAGGCGAGAGCGATCGCGCGGCCAAGCCTGACGGCGCCGCCGGTAACCAGAGCGGCCGGGCGGGTCGCTGCGTTGGGGGCGGTCAACGGAGCTCCTCCTACTGCCCGGCCCGCGGCGTGGGCGCGAGGGTCAGGCTGCTGGTGACGGGGCGGCCCGCGACGAGGGTGAGCATCAGCGGCTCCTCGCCGATGGTGAGGCCGTCGAGGCTGAGGGCCACCCCTGGCGGCAGGGACGGGAGCTCGAGGCCCGTGGCGAGATCGAGGGCGGCGAGCAACTCGAGCAACATCGGCCGCATGTAGGGCTCCTCCGGCAGCCGCTCGGGCGGCACGCTGTCGGCGCCATCCTCCAGCCAGAACAGGATATCCAGATCGGCGGTGCGGCTCTTCACCTTACTGGCGGGGTCGGCGCGGTCGCGACCGAGGCGAGCCTCGATGGTGTTGAGGCGCTGCTTGAGCTCATCGGGGGACAGCGGGCTCGTGAGGGAGACGGGCACATTCAGGAATGGGCCGCCGGCGACAGCGATGGGGGGAGTTTCCAGCACCCGGCCCACATAGAGCGTCGGGGCGAGCTGCAGCAGCGCACGCAGCATGAGCGGCAAGTGGAGGCGGGGCGCGATATTGCTGCCGAGACCGACAAAGTAGCGCATGGCGTCCTCTGCGAGGCGGGCCCAGTTGTATTATACGGGCTCTCTCGGGGCGCTGCCGCCCCTCGCGCTCCCCGCCGGAGGGTGCTCACCTGCGCGGTGGGCGGCACCTGCACGGTGGGTGGTGTTGCGAGCGGGCTCCGCCCCTCGCGCTCCCCGCCGGAGGGTGCTCACCTGCGCGGTGGGCGGCGCCTGCACGGTGGGTGGTGTTGCGAGCGGGCTCC
>DAOUGF010000709.1:0-4242 GCA_034429295.1 Chloroflexaceae bacterium | reverse complement strand
CAGCCTGGACGATGAAGTTGACGATCTGCCAGATCCACGACTGGTCGAAGGAATCGCCGGCCAGATACTTGCCGACGGCGCTGATCGCCGTGCTGATGAGCAGCGAGACAAGCAGCAGGAAGCCGACACCGAGCACCATCGTGAAGGAGAGCAGATTATCGCGGATGAGCCCCCAAAGGCCGCGGTCCGGCTTGGGCGCCACCTCCCAGATCGTGTTGAGCGCGCCCTTGAGTTGGCCGAAGACGCCGGCGGCGCCGAAGAGTAGAGTGGCGAAGCCGATGATCGCGGCTAAGGTGCCGGCGGCGCGGCGGTCCGAGGCCTCGAGCAGCCCGGCGATCGTGTCGGCGCCCTGATCGCCCATCACCGAGCGGATTTGGGTGATCACCTCGTCCCGGGCGGTCTGCTCGCCGAAGGCCAGTCCGGCGATCGCGATCACGATGATCAGCAGGGGCGCGAGCGAGAAGATCGTGTAGTAGGCCAGGGCCGCGGCCAGTCGCGGCGCCTTATCCTCGTTCCAGTCCTTAAAGCTTTCGACCACCAGATCCTTCATCTGAGAGAAGCTCAGCATTAGCCACCTCCACAGCCTGAATCTCACCAGCCATCTGCTGCGTTGCCAGCGTAGGGGGCAAGATATGTGCCGAAGGAAGGAAGTGAGAGGAGGGAGCGCGGAATCAGGGCGGCTTCGCTTGCGGCTTATTCCTTCTCACTTCTCACCTCTCATTTGTGCGGAGAGGGTGCCGGTGGCGACGATAGCAGGGGTGATGAAGGCGGGCCCGACGGCGAAGCCGATCAGGCTCAGGGCCACTTCATGCATGGTTCAGTGGGCAAACAGGGGTATGATGACGGGAAGCCTGCGTGCGATGCTCTATTGTCGCACAGGTGGCGGGGCAGGGCGACGCCAGTCGCCCGGCCATCATAAGTATTTAGGGCGACGCCAGTCGCCCGGCCATCATAAGTATTTAAGGAGCGCGTATGACCGGACAGTTCGACGATGGGGCCCCGATCCTCACGGCGCGCCTCGCGTTGGTCCCACTGACGATTCCATTCTTCGAGGCCAGCCTCGCCGGCGACAGAGAGCGGGCCGCCGCGCTGCTCGGGGCGACCGTGCCTGATGAGTGGTTCGAGAGCGAAGCGATCATGGGCATCCGCTTGGGCGATCTGCGGAGCGACCCCAGCCTGCAGCCCTGGCTGATGCGAGCCATGCTGCGGCGCGAGGATCGCGTGATGGTGGGCCATTGCGGCTTTCACGGTCGCCCCGGTGCAGCCTACCTGGAGCCGTACGCGCCCGGCGGCGTAGAGATGGGCTACACCGTCTTCAGCCCCTACCGGCGCCAGGGCTATGCCACCGAGGCCGTGCAAGGGCTGATGGCATGGGCCGCCGCGGAGCACGGTGTGCCGGTCTTTGTGCTTTCGATCGCGCCTACCAACGTGCCCTCCCAAGCCATTGCCCGGCGCCTCGGCTTCACGAAAGTGGGCAGCCATATCGATCCTGAAGACGGGGTGGAGGAGATCTTCGTGCGCCAAGCCGGTTGAGGCGTACAGCACAGCGGCGGCCCGCAGGCCCAGCGCCCGGTACGACGCATCACGCTTTCGCCGGGCGTTTCGATTTGTTACTGCGCTGTGGTACGATCCTGGCATGATTGAACCACACCCCTCTGTGGTGAATATCCTCGGCGGCCAGCGCCAAGCCCGCCTTGCCGCACAGCTGCTTCGGGCCCCTGTGGCCCTGGTGTGGCAGCGGGCGGCAGGCCAGCTGCACCTGGTGGGCTCCTACGGGCTCAGCAACAGGGAGCTGCGGCAGCCTGACGGCCTTGTGGCCTCACTGGCGCGGCGGCTTCGGCATGGCCCGAATATACCTGCGGACGATAGCGAGCCGGTCGCCGGCTTTGCCGCGCTTGCGGTGGCGCCCCGCGGCCGGGCCGGCGCTCCCCTGCGAGTGATCTACTGTGTGGCCGACCGAGCGCCGCGGGCCTGGTCGGCCGACGAGTTGGTCGCCCTCGACGATCTGGTGGCCATGGGCGCAGCTGAGCTGAGGCTGGCCGCGCTGACAAGCGCGCGGGCGCGGGCCGAGCGCTTCGAGTTGGTGCGGCGGCAGAGCTTAGAGGCGCTGCTCGCTGACCGGCCCATAGATGAAGTGCTCAACCTGCTGGCCCGTGGGATCGAGGGCCAGCTCGATGGCGCGCACTGCGCCGTGATGCTGCTCGACGCGGCGGGCCAGCGGCTGCACACCGCCGCCGCGCCATCGATCGATCCGGCCTTCACGACCGCGATCGAGGGCGTGCGGATCGGCCCGATGGTCGGCTCCTGCGGCACCGCCGCCTATCTCAACACCGCCGTCATCGTCGCCGATATCTCCACTGATCCCCGCTGGGAGCGCTGGCGCGATCCGGCGCTCACCGCTGGCCTCCACGCCTGCTGGTCGCTCCCGGTGCGCTCCGCCGACGGGCGCGTGCTCGGCACCTTCGCCCTCTACTACGGCGCGCCCCGCTCGCCGACCAGGGATGAGCTCCATCTCGTTGAGGGCGCGGCCCATATTGTGGCCCTGGCCTTCGAGCGCTCCCAAACACAGGCTGCCCTGCAGGCGAGCGAGGCAAATCTGCGTCGCTCGGAGGCGAATATCGCCGCGCTGCTCAACCATGCCAAGGAGGCGATCTGGTCCCTTGACCGCGATGGCCGGGTGATCACGCTCAATCGGCAGGCCGCCGAGCTCTTTCAGCAGGCGCGGGGGCAGGCCCTGTTGCCGGGCGTCCGGTTTCTTGAGCTGCTCGACGCGGCGGAGCAGCGCGAGTGGGAGCACATGTTCGCCCAGGCGCTCGGCGGCGAGCGAGTTGAGGAGGAGGAGTTCCGGCTCAAGGAGGGGGAGGAGCGCTGGTACGAGTTGACGTTGGCGCCACTCACCTCGGACGCTGGCATCGTCGGTGTGGCTGCCTTCCTGCGGGATACTACCGAGCGCCGCCGCGCCGAGGAGGCCCGGCTGGAGATGGAGCGGGCCTGGCAGGAGACGCAGCGGCTGGAGAGCCTCGGCGTGCTGGCCAGCGGGATCGCCCACGACTTCAACAATCTGCTGGCTGTGGTGCTCGGCCACGCCGAGCTGCTGTTGGGCGAGGTGGCCGAGGAGTCGCCCCAAGCGGAGAGCCTCCAGCAGATCGCGGCCGCCGCCCGGCGCGGCTCCAGCCTCACCCAGCAGATCCTGGCGTACGCCGATCAGGGGCGCATGGCGAACGAGCCGCTCGACCTGAACGCGCTCATCCGCGACCTCGCCGAGCTGATTGCCCGTACCCTGCCCGGCTCCGCGCCCGTCAGCTATCAGCTTGCCGACGGGCTGCCCCTGGTAGGCGGCGATGCGGTGCAGCTCCAGCAGCTGCTGATGAACCTGCTCACCAATGCAGCCGAGGCGATCGGGGACGGCACTGGTGAGATCTGCGTCACCACAGAGCTCACGACCCTCGCCGAGCGGGTGGGCGAGCTGCGCGCCGGGCCCTACGTGCGGCTGCAGGTCGTCGATAACGGCCCCGGCATGGACGAGGCGACCCTGCGGCGGATCTTCCAGCCCTTCTTCACCACCCGCTTCCTGGGGCGAGGGCTGGGCCTCGCGGTGGCCCAAGGCATCGTGCGTGGCCACCGCGGCGGTATCCAGGTGCACAGCGTGCCCGGCGCCGGCACCACGGTAACGATCCTGCTGCCGGTGATCTAGCGCGGGGCTGGCGTCCGCCCCCGACAATCCCTGCGCCGGGGCCTCGCCCCCAAACCCCAAGCAAAGCCGCCGCCTTTCCCAGGCGAGGGCGGCTGGCGGCGCATGCCATGCACCGAAGTCGGGGAGCTGCGCTACGCGCTTCAGAGCAGGGGGGACGTTTGGATCGCGAAATTCGCGAAGGGTAGCGTTACGAAGTGGCGCGCAGCGCTTAAAACGCGAAACGAAGGCGCGAAACCGCGATAGGGAAGACGCGAAACTGCACAGCAGCGGGCGTGGGGCGCGGAACGCATCGCCCGCTCTCGGCGCAGAGGACATGCAGCGATGACACGCTCGGTGCTGACTGCCGCCACCTTTGGCGGGGAGCGCGAGGGGCGGAGCCTGCTCGCATCTTTGCCCACCGCGCAGAGGGTATGGGCATGAGGCGGGCGCTCCGCTCCTTAGCGGCGGGGTACGCGGCAGCGGGCGTGGGTTGGGGAACGCACCGCCGTACCTGCGTGCCATCCTTGTGAAGCAACACGCTTACAGACTTGTCACTTGACTTTTTGTCA
>DAOUGF010000708.1:0-8909 GCA_034429295.1 Chloroflexaceae bacterium | reverse complement strand
CCGCTTCGTTGCCCGTGCTTGGGGGTAGTTAAAAGTATAGCATAACTTTATACCGCCGCCCTTTGCGGGCGGCGCTGGCCGCGCGGGCTGTGCGGGCGTGCTGGCGCCACTCAGCCACAGGCAAGCTTTCCAGAACCTGGTGTGCGGAGGCGGATGGCACAACCGATGCGTGCACACTACCCCAACCCCAGATCCGCCACCGGCCGAGGCGGATGGCTCTGCCCGACAATGAGTCGGGTACGCCGCCGGGCGGCGGCACAGTACGGCCCTCCGACTTGGGGGTGGTCCGGAGGGGGCAGCGCCCACTCCGGCGGGGGTGCAGGGGGCAGAGCCCACCTGCAAAGGCACGCACCGCCCAGGTGCCGCCTACCGCGCAGGTAAAGCCTCATGCGGGTGCAGGGGTGGAGCCCGCCTGCAAAGGCGCGCACCGCCCAGGTGCCGCCCACCGCACAGGTGAGCCCGCCCACCGCGCAGGTGACGCACCGCCGGGGTACAGGGGCAGCGCCACCTGCAGAGGCACGCACCGCGCAGGTGGCACTGCCTCCGAAGCAGGCTTCGAGGTGCCGGGCGGGGCGCGCTGGCGCCGCAACTCCCCGCGGCACAGCCGCGTAACCACCTATGCTACAATAGGCCCTGTGCCGCCGCCCGCGTGGGGGCGCGGCCCTGCAGCCAGGAGGCGAGCATGGACGATCTCATCGAGCGGGTGGCTACCACTCTCGGCGCGATCCCCGGCCTGCCGGCGGGCCAGCCCCTCCCGCGCAAGGCCCCCGCCGCCTCCGACGTCCCCATCGCCGCCCTGATCGACCACACGCTGCTCAAGCCCGAGGCCACCCCCGCCCAAGTCGAGCGCCTCTGCGAGGAGGCCGCCCGCTACCGCTTCGCCAGCGTCTGCGTCAACCCCTCATTCGTCCCGCTCTGCGTGCGGCTGCTGGCCGGTACCCCCGTCGCCGTCTGCACCGTGATCGGCTTCCCGCTCGGCGCCACCACCACCAAGACCAAGGTCTTCGAGGCGACGCAGGCCGCCGCGGCTGGCGCCCGCGAGCTCGACATGGTGATCAGCATCGGCCGCCTGAAGGCCGGCGAGTACCGCGATGTCGCCGAGGATATCAGCGCCGTCGTCGAGGCGGGCCACGCCGCCGGCGCCCTCGTGAAGGTAATTATCGAGACGGCCCTGCTCACCGACGAGGAGAAGGTCGCCGCCTGTATACTCGCCGCCCGCGCCGGCGCCGACTTCGTCAAGACCAGCACCGGCTTCTCTGGAGGTGGCGCCACCACCGCCGACGTCGCCCTCATGCGTCGCGTCGTCGGCCCTGACATCGGTGTGAAGGCCTCCGGCGGCATCCGCACCCTCGCCGATGCCCAATCCATGGTCGCAGCCGGCGCCGACCGCATCGGCGCTAGCGCCGGCGTCGCCATCGTTCGCGAGGCCGAGGGCGAGGATCCTGGCGCGCGGGGTGATGGCTACTAATCAGGTTAGGTATCGCAAAATGCAAAAGGTCGCAGCATGGCCCTGACACTTTTGCACGTTGCACGCTTCATGTTGCACTAATACGGAGGGTTCCTTGAGCGTCCTGATCAACAGCGAGACCCGCCTTCTGGTCCAGGGGATCACCGGCAAAGAGGGCGAGTTCCACACCCGCGCCATGAAGGCCTACGGCACCAACGTGGTCGCCGGCGTGGTCCCCGGCCGCGGCGGCCAGACGGCGATCGACGGCCAGGTGCCGGTCTTCAACACTGTGAAGGACGCCGTGCGGGAGACGGGCGCGAACTGCTCGGTGATTTACGTGCCCGCCCCCTTCGCCCCCGACGCCATTCGCGAGGCGGCCGCCGCCGGCATCCCCCTGATCGTCTGCATCACCGAGGGCATCCCCGCCCTCGACATGGTCGCCACCTACGCCTTCGTTAAGGAAGCCGGCGCCCGCCTGATCGGCCCCAACTGCCCCGGCCTCCTCACCCCCGGCCAGTCCAAGGTCGGCATCATCCCCGGCAACATCGCCGCCCCCGGCCCGGTTGGCGTGGTGAGCAAGAGCGGCACCCTCACTTACGAGGCGGTCGATGCCCTCACCCGCCTCGGCCTCGGCCAGAGCACCATCGTCGGCATCGGCGGCGACCCCATCATCGGCACTAGCTTTATTGATGTGCTGGAGCTCTTCCAGGCCGATCCCCAAACCGAGGCGATCGTCCTGATCGGCGAGATCGGCGGCGACGCTGAGATCCAGGCCGCTCGCTACATCAAGGAGCACGTCACCAAGCCGGTCGTCAGCTTCATCGCCGGCCAGACGGCCCCCGAGGGTAAGCGCATGGGCCACGCCGGCGCGATCATCAGCGGCGGCGAGGGCACCGCCCAGGAGAAGATCGCCGCCCTCGAGGCCGTCGGCGTGCGCGTCGCCAAGCTCCCCACCGACATCGCCCAACTGGTGAAGGAAGCGCTGCCGCAGTAGCGGAACCGCTTACCACCGCGAACCAGGCCACCCCCCAAGCTTGAAGCCTGGCGAACTAGACCATCCCCCCAAGCTTCAAGCTTGGAACTATAGACCACCCCCCAAGCTTGAAGCTTGGGGGGTGGTACTTTAAGGGCGCTTGGGGACAGCTTAGGTGTCGCCCTGTTACTCACTTACGACAGGGGCAGCCGCAACTCCACCGTCGTCCCCTGGCCAATGTCCGACTTGATCCGCAGTTCGGCGCCGATCAGGCGGGCCCGCTCCTTCATATTCAGCAGACCCAGGCTGCCGCGGGTGTTGTAGCCGCTCTCCACCGCCGCCAGGCTGAAGCCCTTGCCGCGATCGCGCACGCTGGCCACGAACGTATCCTCCTCCACATAGAGGTAGATGGTGATCACGTCGGAGCGGGCGTGCTTGCGGGCGTTGTTCACCGCCTCCTGGATGATGATGAAGACCGCAGCCTCCTTCTCCGGGGGCAGCCGCGGGATGTTCGACGGCGCCTCCAGCCGCAGCCGCATCTCGCCGCCTGAAGGATCGCGCCAGCGCTCCACATACTGCTGGAGCGTCGTCAGTAGGCCCTGGGTCTCCAGGCCAAGCGGGCGCAGCTCGAAGAGCAGCGTGCGAATGTCGTGGGTGGTCTTACGCACCAGCTCCGAGAGCGTGTCGAGCTCATCGGGCACCCGCTCCGGCATGGCGGTGTAGAGCCGCTTGATGAACTCGATGTTCATGGCGATGGCCGCGATACCCTGGGTGGGGCCGTCGTGGAGATCGCGGGCGATCGCGTGGCGCGTTTCGGCCTCTTTGCTGAGCAGGCGCTCGTGCTCGGCCTTGAGGCTCTGGTAAAGCCGTGCGTTCTCGATCGCGATCGCCGCCTGCGCCGCCAGGGTTGTCGTGAGTTGCATATCCTGGTCGGTGAAGGGCTGGCCATCGGCCTTGTTCAGCAGCTGCACCGCGCCGATCACCCGGTCCTTCAGACGCATCGGCGCGCAGAGGATGGAGCGGGTCACAAAGTCGGCGTCGCGGCTGATCGCGTCGTACCAGCGGCTGTCCTGCTCCACATCGTTGACGATCTGGCCGACGCCGTGCGTCACCACCCAACCGGCGATGCCGCGATCGGCCGGCATACGGTACTGCCGCTGCTCGCCGGGCAGGTCGAGCACCAGCTCGCCTCGCTCCTCGTCGAGGATGAAGATCGAGCAGCGCTCGGCGCCCACCACCTGCGGTGCGCGCATCTTGATGTCGTTGAGCAGGCTGGCGAGGTCGAGATTCACGGCGAGCGACTGGCCGATCTCGTAGAGCAGATGCAGCTCCCGCAGATCCCGCTCCGCGCGGCGCAGCATCGCGATCTTATCGGCCTCGCCGCCGATCGCCCGCACCAGCAGCACTAGCAAGTCCTCGTCGAGGGGCGCCGCGCTCTCGCGCCCGGCAACGTCCTGGCCATCAACCACCAGATGGAGCAGGCCAACGCCCTGGCCGCCGCTCTGCAGCGGCAGCTCGATCAGATCCTGGTTGTTATCGAGGGAGTAGCTGCCCACGATCGGCTCGCCGCCTTCGTCGCGGCGGGCGAAGCCCTGGCGGGCCTGGTCGATCAGGGTGAGCGCCTCCTCGTCGAGCGGGCCGTGGGCTACGCGGACCGTCTCGCCGTAGGGGTTCACGTAGAGCAGCGCGCCGGCGCGGGCCGGCCAGAATGAGATCAGCCGCTCCAGCGAGGCCGCGAGCAGCTCGTCCACATTGTGGTGACCACCCGCCGTGAGTAGCTGGCTCAGGGTCTCGAGCTGGCGGTGATTTATCGCGATCGGAGACATAAGCACCTCGCTGCAGTGCGGTGTGGTCTTCTACTGTACCCCATGCCGACGGGCTATGTCAACGATTACGCTCGGTCATAGTACCATTGAGGACTAACGCCGGCCCGCTATAATGCGTGGAACGGATCGCTACGAGGGAGAGCCATGGCGCGGGAGTTGGTGTGGGTAGCCGAGCTGGCGGGGCTGCCGCCGGGCCGTATGGCCTATGTGGAGGTAGACGGGCTGCCGATCGCGTTGGCGAATGTGGCCGGTACGGTCTATGCCTTCGGCGACAGCTGCCGCCACGAAGGCGGCCCCCTCTCCGCGGGCGTCCTGATCGACGACACCGTCACCTGCCCGTGGCACGGCTGGACCTACAACGTCCGCACGGGCAAGGCCTTAGTGCCCCCGGTCGGCCTGCGCGTGCCAACCTACCCCGTCACCATCCGCGACGGCGGAATCTACGTCGAAATAGATTGGGGCGAGTGAGCCGTGAAGGGGTGACAAGGTGAGGGGGTGACAAGGTGACACCTATCGGCGCCGTCAGGATGTCACCCCATCACCCTGTTACCCTCTCACTCCTAAAAGTAGGAACACTTCCACCGCCTCTTCCTTGCCCTTCACCTGGATGCGGCCGAGGGGCTTGGCGTCCACGTGGTCCTTAACCTGAGCGTAGGTGCTGGCATTGATCAGCACCTGGCCGCCCTCGGCGCGGGCCTGCAGGCGCGCCGCCAGGTTCACCGTGTCGCCGATGGCGGTGAAGTTGCGGATGGCCTCGCTGCCGATATTGCCCACCAGCGCCTCGCCGGTATTCACGCCGATGCCGAAGCGGGGCATCCCGGGCGCCTCGGCGACGAGGGGCGCGACAGCCCGCTGCATCGCCAGGGCGGCCCGGCAGGCCCGCAGCGCGTGGTCGGGCTGCTGGGCCGGCGCGTTGAAGAGGGCCATCATGGCGTCGCCCATAAATTTGTCGATCGTACCGCCCTCGGCCAGCACCACCTTGGCGGCGGCGCCGAAGTAGCTGTTCAGCAACGCCACCAGCTCGGGCGGGCTGCGCCGCTCCGAGAGGCTGGTGAAGCCCCGCAGGTCGGCGAACATCACGCTGATCTCCCGCGTCGCCCCGCCCAAGGCGGCTTGGGCCGGATCGGCGATCAGGGCCGTGGCCACGCTCTCCGGCAGATACTGGCGGAACAACTGGTCGATCTGCCGGTAGAGCCGGGCGTTCTCCAGGCTCACCGAGAGCTGGGTCGCCAGCGAGCGCAGCAGCCAGCGGTCCCGATCGGGGAAACCGCCCTTCGCCCGGCGCACCTCAAGCACGCCCGCCGCTCGCCCCTTCACCGTGAGCGGCAGCACCATCAGGCCATCCTCCTCAGCAGGCTTCCGCTCCCGCAGCGCCGTCCGCAGCAGCCTGGCTCGCAGCTCGGCGTCGGCAGGAGGCAGGGCCGGGCCAGCCCGCAGCCCGCCGCTAAAATCGAGCTGCCCCTCCTGCACCAGGCCAACGGCGAAGCTGTCGTTGCGGAAGGCGGCGCTGGTGAGACCGAGGGCCTGACCGAGCAACCGCGCCTCCTCCTGGATCACGCTGCTCTCCTGGCCCACCGCTACCAGAGCACCCAGGCGCTCGATCTGCTCCCGCTCGTGGGCCAGCGCCTCGGCGGCCCGCTCCAGCACCGCCGCCTGGCCGTCGCTCAGCCCGAAGCGCTCGGCGACGGCCGCGCTCACCGCGGGAGCATCCGCACCGTCGCCGCTGGCCTCTCGCTGCTGGAGCGACTCGACCAGGCTCTCCAGGGCGCTGCTGTACTCCTGGCGGATGTGGGCGACCGTCTCCTCGAGATAGAGGCGGTCGAACACAGGGCGGGCGCTGCCCTCGCTGCGGTACTGCCGGTAGACCGCGAAGGCCAGCAGCCCGAAGGCCAGCACCACCAGCCAATGCCACTGCCACCAGCTGAGGTGCCAGGTGCGGGCGAAGCCCACATTCACGGCGATCACCGTCAGGGCCACGCAGGCGGCGGCCAGCGCGAGGGGCACCAAGCCGGGCCGGCGGCGGAAGTTCGCCAGGTAGCGGGCGGCGGCGAAGCCGTAGAGCCCCGCCGCCACGCTGAGGGCGAGAGTGCCCGGCCACTGTACGCTCGGCGCCGGCGTCAGGCCGATCAGACAGAAGAAGAGTGGCGTATCGATCACCTCGGGGTCGGGTGCAAGGCTGAAGGGCGGCAGCTGGAGCAGCGAGAGCAGCCCGAAGAGCAGCCAGAAGGCGAGCACCGCCCCGTGCAGCAGACCTTGCCAGCCCACTACTGCCCGTGCCAATTCGGGCCGCAGGTTGACGGCGCTCATAGCGATGAAGACCGAGGCCACGACCAACCCGACCGGCGCTGCTGTCACGAAACCTACGTTGCGCCCCGGCTGCAGCACGTTCGGCGTGGAGAGGGCGTGGAGCAACACCGCCGTGGCGGCGCTCAGCATGCCGAACGCCAGGAGCAGCACGCGGGCGTCGGCCCGTCGCCGGCCGGCCTCCGACATCAGCAGGCCGACGGTCATCGAGAGCGCGCCGGCCGAAGTGATCACCCAGAAGTGAAAGGGGTTACCGAGCGGATTCGCTGGGTCCGCCGGTAGCCGGTAATCGAAGGGCGGCGACAACACCCAGAAGGCCAGGGTTGCCACCGAGAGGATCGGGATGATCAGCCAGGGAAACACCCGCAGGCGCGCGGGCGCGGGGAGCGCTGTGGTCCGCATAGTTTCGCCTCCGGAACACAAGCGGCAATTCCGAGCATGAAGAACGCACTATGAGAAGAAGAACGCGCTATCCACCACCTATGGTACACCCATCGGCCGCCCGGCAGCTGCTCTCATTCTGCTCTTATCTTGCTCGTTCCCTGAACATGGCTCTGTCAATACAACTCCACACTTGTCATTCGGGAGCAACCGCCAGCATTCGCTCCGCATAGCGCCTATACCACACGATCGATCTGGAGCGAATGCTTCGGCCCTACGGGCTTACCGAAAGATCTCTGTGGTTTTACAAAGCCACCGCCCGCCGGGCCTCCGACCTTAGCCCGATCGTGCGCTCGCCCGCAACATCCGCGGCGCGTCCGGCGTCGTAGGGGCAGACAGCAACCCCGCAGGCCGTGGGGCCGGCGGGATCGAGAAGGAGAAGACGGATGAACACCACGCGCATCACCCGCAGCCGCACCGACCGCATGGTCGCCGGTGTCGCCGCCGGTCTGGCTGCCGCCTTTGGCATCGACCCTATTTTCGTGCGAATCGGCTTTATCGTCCTCGGCCTGCTCAACGGCGTGGGCCTGATTCTCTACCTCGCCCTCTGGCTGATCGTGCCGAACGAGGGCAGTACCGCCACGGGCCGCTCCACGGTACAGGAGGCCGTCACCGAGATGCAGGCCTATGTCGAAGAGCTGATCGCCCGCGTGCGAGGCGCCTTCCAGCGCTAGCCCGAGCGAACGACCAACGATGAAGGGCCAATCCGGGCGCACGCCCTTGGGTTGGCCCTTCGTCGTTTGTCCAATGTTCCTCTCCGGGCGCACACCTCTGGGTTAGCCCTTCGCTCTGATCGGCCGTTTGACCAAATTCCCCCATTCCGGTATCCTCGTGCGGCCATGAAGCCGCCCCGCCTGCCGCTCATCATTCTGCTGGCAACCCTGTTGGCCGCCTGCGCCGCGCCGCCTCCTGCGGTCCCGACGCCTGTGCCCGCCGCGCCCGCGCCGACCGCGTCCGCGCCGACTGCGCCCGCCACGCCACGCCCGGCCGCGCCCGCCACCGCTACGCCTGGCACGGCAGCGGAGCAGGCCCCCGCGCCATCGCCCGAGGTGCCCCGCGACCCACTCTTCGACCCGCAGCGCATTAGCTACGCCCACGGCTTCAACGGCCCCGAGATCCAGGCTTTCCTGGAGGCCCGCGGCAGCCCCCTCAAGGATGTGCGCTTCCAAGTGGGTGGCCGCTCCCACTCCTTCACCGATGTGGTGGTCAGCCTCAGCAGCCTCTACAGCGTCAACCCGCAGCTGCTCCTGGCCCTGATCGACCTGCAGAGCGGGCTCGTCAGCAGCACCAGCGCCACCCCAGAGCAACTCGCCTGGGCGCTGGGCTACCGCGGCGACGGCGGCCACCGCCAAGGGCTCTACAGCCAACTCCGCTGGGCCGCCCGCGAGCTGCGCTACGCCGTGCGCGACTACACCCTCAGGGCCGAGGCGCCGCTGCCGCCCCTCGCCTTCGCCGACGGCTCCCGCCAGGAAGTCAGCGCCGATATCGCCTTCAACCGCTATGTGCTGGCCCGCGTGCTCGCGCCCACCGTGGCTCCGGGCAACCTTGGGCCCCGCCTCGACGGGCTGATCCATAGCTACACCCGCCTCTTCGGCGACCCGCGCGAGCCGCCGCTCGATTGGCCCGCGCCAGCGGAGCCCTTCCTCACGCGGCCGATGGCGGAAAACTTCCCTGTTACCTCATTCTTCGACCACGACACGCCGTTCCTGCAGAAGAATGGCTCGCTCCTCACCTACTGGGGCCGGGCTGAGAGCGATATCGCCTTCGCCTATGACGGCCATACCGGCTGGGACTACGGGATGGGCCCACCCGATGTGGTGCTCGCCGCCGCCGACGGCGTTGTTACCTTCGCCGGCAACTCCGACGACGGCTGCGCCACCGCGGCCCGCGCCGTGATCGTGGACCACGGCAACGGCTA
>DAOUGF010000707.1:0-9277 GCA_034429295.1 Chloroflexaceae bacterium | reverse complement strand
GAGGGTTAAGCACATCGCCGCAGAAGCGGCCGATGGCTTGCTCGGCGCTGATGCCCAACAACGCGGCGCCCTGTGGGGTGATGTAGCGGATGCGCCGCTCGCGATCAACCGTGAAGACGCCCTCACTGATCCCCGCGACGATGGCGTAGGCCTCGGCCTGCTGCCGCTTGAGATCGGCGGTGAGCCGCAGCAATCGCTGGCGCATCTCCTCCAGCGTCGCCGCCAGCGCGCCGCTCTCGGCCCCGGACGTGAGCGGCACCGGCGTGGCAAGGTCGCCCTGGCCGATCCGGGCAGCCGCGGCGCTGAGCACCGCGAGCGGGCGCACCAGCCAGCGGCCAATCAGCAGGCTGCCCAGCGCGGCGAGCGCGGCCACGGCCAGCGTCAGGAGCAGCAGGATCTCGGTGAGCCGCCGCAGCTTATCCGTCACGCTGGCCGTCGGGAGCGCCACCTCGATAACGCCGACGATCTCGCCCGCAGCACCGCGCACGGGGTGCACCGCCACGTAGGCGTCGGCGTCCGCAAGATGGGCCGCCGCCGGCGCGTCCATCGTCAAGGCCTGGGCGATCAGCTCGGCGCGCGGCGACGGGTCGCCGGCTGCGCCAATGGCGATGACCCGCACGGGCAGCCCAATATCCTCTGAGACGCGCTCGGTGAGCGGGCCGTCCAGGTGGCGGGCGACGAGCACATAGCTGTCGGGGTCGTCCCGCATGGGCGCGCTGGCGCTCAATGTCAGCGTGTCGCTCTCGCCAAGCGGCGCGATCTGGTAGCCGGGCTCCGCGGGGAGCGAGAGTTGCTCTGTGGGCGGACGGCCCGCCGCCGCCACGACGCTGCCGTCACGGATGACCGCGCAGCCGTCGAGCTGGCTGGTGCGCCAGAACTGCTCCAGAAAGGTCGCCAGGGCCGGGCCGTCCTCCTCCCGCAGCAGGCGCCGCAGCGTCGGGCGCTCGGCGAGGATCTGCGCGGTGATCGCTGCGCTCTCGCCGGCGCCCACGAGCTCGCGGTGGGCCACGGCCCCCGCTTGGCTCACCCGTGCCAGCCCCTGCTCATCGGCAAGCTGCTGCAGCAGCCCCGATGCGGCCAGCGCCACACCCACCACCGCCAGCAGCACCAGGCCGACGTTGATGCCGATCAGGGCTGTGCTGAGGCGGAGTCGACCCATGGCGCACCTGTCCGCAGCGCCGCGCCCCTTGCCTAGCGGCGCTCGCCACGGCGTCGGAGCGCGTCCGTGCTCAGCACCATGATAAGCGACACAAGCCCCAGCACAAGGGCGGCGCTGTAGGCCCCGACGTACTGGCGATCGTCGAGGGCCCTGAAGATGTACAGCGTTGCCGTCTCAGTGCGCCCGCGCACGCCTCCTCCCACCACCAGCACGGCGCCGAACTCGCCGAGGGCGCGGGCGAGGGTCAGCGTCACGCCGTAGATGAAGCCCCAGCGGAGCGCCGGGAAAGTCACGAGCCAGAAGGTCTGCCAGCCGCTGGCGCCCATCGTGGCCGCCGCGTGCTCCTGCTCCACATCAAAGTTGTGCAGCACGGGCACGAGCTCGCGGATCATAAACGGCAGCGTCACGAACAGCGTGGCAAGGATCATGCCAGGCAGCGCGAAGGCCACCTCGATGCCGAGACTCGCCGTGATCGGGGTGAGGGCGCCGCGTCGGCCGAACAGCACGATCAGCATGTAGCCGGCGATCACGGGCGAGACCGCGAACGGCAGGTCAATCAGGCCGTTGATCAGCCGCCGCCCCCTGAAGCGGTGGCGCACCAGCACCCAGGCGACCAGCGTGCCGAACACGGCGTGGATGGCGACTACCACGAGGGCGATCTGAATCGTGCGCCAGAAGGCCAAAACGACGTCCGGCTGCGTCAGGGTCGCGACGATCTCGCCAAAGCCCGCGGCGAAGGCGCCGCTGATGATCGCCAGGAGCGGCGCCAGGATCAGCAGCGCGAGGTAGGCCACGACGAGCCCGATCAGGAGCCGCCTCGTCACCGACCTGCCGCTGATGCTCTGTGCCGCGCCGCGGCTGAGCTCCGTCCCTGTCATGCCGTCCTCCTGCGATGCTGGAGAATGTCTACCAGCACGACCAGCGCGAATGCGATGGCCAGCATAATCACCGACATGGCGCTGGCGTTCTGCTGGTTGCCTGCCTCCACCTCGCCGAACACGTACACCGCCGCCGTTTGCGTGCGCAGCGGGATGTTGCCGGCCACCACGACGATCGCGCCGAACTCGCCGAGCGCCCGCGCGAAGCTGAGCAGCGTCCCCGCCGAGATCGGTAGGGCGAGCGCCGGCAGCACCACCCGGCGGAAGATCGTCCAGCCGCTGGCCCCGATCGTGGCGGCCGCCTCCTCCTGCTCCCGGTCGAGCGCCTCCAACACCGGTTGGATCGTGCGCACCACGAAGGGGAACGAGACGAACAGCACCGCGAGCACGATGCCGGGCGGCGCGAAGATGATCCGCAGGCCGAGGTTCGCATCGAGCCAGGCGCCGAGCGCCTGCTGCGGCCCGTAGAGCCGCACCAGCATCACCCCCGTCACGAGCGTCGGGATCGCAAACGGCAGGTCGATGACGGCGTTCAGCAGCGCCTTGCCCGGGAAGTCGTAGCGCACCAGCACGTAGGCGGTGAGCGTGCCCATCACGCCGTTGATCAGCGCCATCAGCCCCGAGGTCCAGAGGCTCAGCCAGAGCGCGTGGCGGGCGGCCGGTTGGGCCAGCACCCGGGCCAGGCCGTCGAGCCCGCCTCGCAGGCCATCCTGGAAGATGACCGCCAGCGGAATGATCAGCAGCGCTGTCAGGTAGGTCAGCGCCATCACGCGCACTCCCAAATGCCCCCATCGCCCCGAGGTGCGATGGGCGGCCGGCAGCGCAGCGGGTAAACTGCTCACAGCGACCTCGTCTCAGCTACCGCCGGCGCGGCTCGGCGGCCGCTTCCGGCTGAAGGATGCTACTGCTGGACTTCGGCGATCGCTCTGGTGTAGATGCCGTCTTCACCGAAGTAAGTGGGCGTCGCCTCTGCCCATCCACCGAAATACTCGATCGTCCAGAGGTCCTCGACCGGCGGGTAGCGCTCGGCGGTCGCCTCGGCCACGGCCGGATCGGGCGAGCGCAGGCCATGCTCGGCGAAGATCGTCTGCGCCTCAGGCGTGAAAAGGAAGGCGACGAAGGCCTCGGCCGCCTCCCGCGTGCCATGCTTGTCCACGTAGCTGTCGATAACGGCGACCGGATTCTCGATCAGGATCGTCGAGCGGGGGATCACCAGCTCGTACTCCTGGCCGTTCTGCTGCCCGACAAGCACTTCGTTCTCGTAGGTGATCGCCACATCGCCGATCCCTTGCTCGAAGGTGACGATGCTCTCGCGGGCGCCCTTATCCATCACCGTCACGTTCCGCAGCACGGCCTTCATGAATTCCAGCGCTGCGGCGTCGTCGTCCTTCGCCACGCCCTCAACAAAACCACGCTTCGCGGCGCCATAGAGGGCGAGCATGTTCCATTGGGCGCCGCCGCTCGTCTGCGGGTTGGGGGTCAGCACCTCCACGCCCGGCTTGGCGAGGTCGGCCCAATCGTGGATTCCCTTCGGGTTGCCCTTGCGCACCGCGAAGCTGACGATCGATGTGCTGACCATGCCCTTGTACGGGGTGGCCTTCCAATCGTTGGTGATCAGCCCGGCATCGACGATCCGGTTGACGTCGGCCTCGAGCGAGAGCGCGGCGATATCGGCCTCGAAGCCCTCGACGATCGCTCGCGACTGCGCCCCGGAGCCCTGGTACGACTCCTCAAACTCCACCTGCTGCCCCGTCTCTTCCTGCCACTGCTGCTGGAAGAGCGGGATGAGCTCGGCGTAGGCTTCGCGGGGCGTCGTGTAGGCGGCCAGGGTCAGGGTGAGCGGGCCGCCGGCAGGGGCGCCCTGCGAGGCTCCGCCGGCCTGCCCGCACGCGACGAGCGCAGCGCTGCTCAGCAGCAGGAGCGCGAGCCAGAAGGATCGCAGACGCATCACACAACCTCCTTTGCGATGGCGACGCGGCCGAGAGCGCCGGGGAAGCGCGGGCCGGCAAACCCGGAGCGCACGATCAGGGCCGGGGTGTGGGGCGCGGCGGCGAGCACCTCGCCCGTCACGCCCTCGAGCGCCGCCTGGCCCGGCCCGTCCGAGAGCGGAGCGCCGAGGGCCAGCAGGTCGTAGCCCCCCTCGGCGAGCTCCGCCAGGATCGCGTCGCGGACGGGGCTGGTGCGCACGATATAGCTGGCCTCCACGCCGAGGGCGGCCAGCGTCTCGACACCGGCCCTCAGGAAGCGCTCCGTTTGCGCACGCGCCTCCGGAGCGTCGCGGCCCGGCGGCAGCACGGAGAGCAGCGTCGCCGCGGCGCCGCAGTGACGGATCAGGCGGCCGGCGAACTGCACGTCGTCCTTCCCCGGCTCGCCGGCCGCCACGCAGATCAGCACGCGCGTCGGCGCCGGCCGCGCCGGCGTCACGAGCAGAAGATGCTGCGCGCCGGCCTGGAGCAAGGCCGCCGCGTATGCCACCCGCTGCTCGGGCGGCGCGCTCAGCACCAGCAGGTCGAACGGCTCCTGCTCGAGCTCACGCTGGACAGCGCGCACGAGCGGAGCGGGCGAGACACGGGCATCGAGCGAGGCGAGGCCGCTGCCGAGCTGCTCGCTGGCGGCCTGGAGGTGGCCGCGAAGCGTGGGCTCGTCGCCGCCGTAGGCCAGCAGCGTGGTGCGGGCGTGGGCCAGGCGGGCGAGCTGCCCCCCAACCTGCAGCGTTGCCTCCGCGGCCGCCGTGCCGTCGGTGAGCAGCAGGAAGCGCATCCCCGGGTGGGCCAGCGCGTGGATACGGCGAATGCAGATCCAGGCCTGGTCGCCGGCCTGGAGCGGGAACTGGCGGGCGAGATCCTGCGAGCGGGTCGCCTCGATGAGCACCGAGCGCGAGCCAAAGGGGGCAACGGGCGCGATCGACCGGACGCCGGGGATCGGAGGCAGCCGCAGCCGCAGCCGCTCGAACGAGCCCGCAAACGTCACGTGCTCCACATCGGCGAGACCGAAGGGGGCGTCCGGAAGCTCCTCTGGCGCGGCTGCGATGACCACATCCTCGGGCCGGAACAGCACCTGCACCGCCTGGCCGCTATCATCCTGCAGCGCCGCGGTCTTGAGCGGGAAGCTCACCGGGCCAAGGGCGACGCTGTTCGCCAGCGCCCGCCCCACGAGGAGATTCGCCGTGCCGAGGAACGTCGCGACGAACTCGGTCTGAGGCCGGGCGTAGAGCTCGTCGGGCGAGCCGACTTCGAGCAGGCGCCCGAAGTTCATCACCCCGATGCGGTCGGCGAGCTCGAAGGCCTCCTCCTGGTCGTGGGTGACGAAGATCGTCGTCGTCCCGAGCTCGCGCTGGATGTCGCGCAGGGTGCGCCGCAGGTCAAGCCGGATCCTGGCGTCGAGCGCGCCGAACGGCTCGTCCAGCAGCAGCACCTCCGGCTGGTAGGCCAGCGCGCGGGCGAGCGCGACGCGCTGCTGCTGGCCGCCCGAGAGCTGCGCCGGCATGCGCCGCCCGAGGCCAGCCAGGCCGACGAGGCTCAGGAGCTCGTCCCGCCGCCGCCGCCGCTCGGCCGCTGGCACCTTCCGCACGCGCAGGCCGAACTCGATATTCTCAGCGACCGACATGTGCTGGAAGAGGGCGTAGTGCTGAAAGACGAACCCGACGCCGCGCTGCTGCACGGGGAGGTGCGTGACGTCGCGGCCGTGGAGCAGGATACGGCCCTGGTCCGCGGGGGTAAGCCCCGCGATCATGCGCAGGATCGTGCTTTTGCCGCTGCCGCTCGGGCCCAGCAGCACGAAAAACTCCCCGTCCGCCACCTCGACCGACACATTGTTGACGACGGGGTGGCCCTCGTAGCGCTTACTGAGCTGCTCAAGGACGATGGACATGGCGCGCCTCGCGTCGTTTGCAGATGGTTCCAAGGCGGTGACATTCCGGTAACACGCTTCTCTCTCGCTCGCGCGGGGCGCGAGCGGATAGGGAGAGCGAGCGTGATTAGGCCGGCGGCTGGGCGGCGAGTTGGCAGCGCGTTGAGGGCGAGCAGGGAGCAGAGCGAGGATGCCTGTGGAACGCCCTCCGCGCTACCTGGCGACCGGCGCCTGGCCCGCGCCGCCCTATGCTGATCCTAGCGGCGGGAGGTTCCAAACGCGGTCTGTAAGCGGTAGCAAGCGTGTGCGGGGGGAGGCGCAACCCAGCGTGCTACAATACCGCGGTAAGCGCGCCGATCGGCGAGATCCTCTCCGCCCGTGACGCCGCCGGCCCTCGCCGGGTAACGGCGCCGAGGAGTTGAAAACCCGACGAGGCGTTATTGATGCGCAAGCTGCTCCACCGCCTGTGGTCCGACACCGCCGGCATGACATGGACCCTGTTCGGCCTCGCCCTCGCCGCCCTCACCATCGTCGCCCTCTGGCTCAGCTCAGGCGTTCAGCCCACACTCAGGGGAGGCCAGACACAGATCGCGTATGCCGAGGGCCTGCGAGTGACGCTCCGGCTCGACAGCGCCAGTATGGGTGAGCGCAATATCGAGGTGCAGATCGACGACGAGGCCGGCCGGCCGGTCGAGGTTGAATCGCTGCTGCTCCGCTTCTCGATGACCGAGATGGATATGGGCGTCGCCGATGTTGAGGCGCAGCCTGTCGGCCGCGGTCGCTTCCGAGCGCGGGGCTCATTCTTCAGCATGGCGGGCCGCTGGGAGATCGAGGCGATCGTGGGCCGCGAAGCGCAGGCGCCGCTCCCCGTCGCCTTCACCTTCCCGATCGCCGCATCCGGCGAGGCCGGCAACCTGCCCACCCCGCTCCTGGACGACGCTGCGACGCTGGCGGCCGGCCGGCAGCTCTACGCCACCAACTGCGCCGCCTGTCACGGCGAAACCGGGCGAGGCGACGGCCCAGCGGCTGCAGGGCTCCGGCCGGCTCCGGGAGACTTCGCCGAACACATGGTGCCCGGCAAGCACACCGATTGGCAGATCTTCACCTGGATCCGCGACGGCGTCCCCAACTCCGCGATGCCGGCCTGGGGCGAGCGGCTCTCCGACGATCAGATCTGGCAGCTCGTGACCTACCTGCGGACCTTTGCGCCACAGGAGGCTCAGGCCACAGCGCCCCCAACCGCCGCCGAGCCGACGGCCGGCCCGACAGCGGCCACGGCCGAAATCGCGGAGCCGCTCCCGCCACTGATCTTCACGCGGGCAGGGGCGCTATGGCGCAGCGACGGGAGCGAGGCCCCGCCCCAGCAGCTGAGCGATCTGGAGGAGGGCAGCTACGCCCAATACCCGGTGCTCTCGCCCGATGGCGAGCAGATCGCCTTTGTGATCACCTCGCAGGGGCCGCTCGGTGAGGACGAGTGGCCGCAGCTGAACCCCGAAACCCAGCTCGCGATCATGGACGCCGACGGCTCCGATTTGCAGATCCTCTGGGACCCGGAGCGGGGTGTGCTGGGCCAGCCGTTCTGGAGGCCGAACAGCCAGGAGCTCTATGTCAGTATCTCAGAGGTTAGCTCCCGACCAGACGCGCCGATCATCGACCGCCTCTACCAGGTCGGGCGGGTCGATCCCGCCAGCGGCGAGCGGGCTGTGGCCTTCGAGGATGCCTACGACCTCGCGTTCTCGCCCGACGGTGAGCTAGTGGCCTTCCTGCGCTGGGACGAGGATCTCGTCCGCTTCAAGCTGAGCGTTGCGGCAGCGGACGGCAGCGACGTACGCGATGTTGTCGCGGGGAGAGGGTTCGTGCAGCTCGCCTCGCCACGCTTCTCGCCCGACGGCCGGCAGATCCTGTTCGTCTCAGCGGGCGGGCCGCCCACCGACGAGCAAGGCTATCCTTTCACTCAGGGGCAGCGCTCGCCGCTCGAGCGAGTGCTGGCGCTCTTTGAGCCTCCTGTGGCCGAGGCTCACGGGAGTGCGGCGGACCTCTGGATCGTGAATATCGACGGCAGCGGGCTGCGGCGACTGACCAGGCTGCGCGAAGACTCGCCGATGGGCATCTTCTCGCCCGACGGCGAGCGTATCATCATCCTGGCCGCGGGTGGTATTTACGAGATGAACGCCGACGGCACCAATCTGCAAAAGCTGGACCCGATCGGTGACCACGGCGGCCTGGATTGGGGGCAGCGTTAGCGGCCGTATGACGTAGTTGTACCGCTTCGCAAGGTGGGCACACCAGCGCTGCTGCACCGCGCCTTCAAACTGAGAGCTTGAGGGCGCGAGCAAGCGCCAGGATGTGCCAAGCACATGTAACCGTGACGACACCCAGGAGTCAACGATGAGCGACCTGTTTGCCCCACGCATCGGCAGCGTCTTCAGCGCCGATATCGCCGTCCCCGAGCACGAGCGCGAGGTGCGCTTCTACTCCCGTGTGCTCAGCACCGGCCCAAATCCGCTCTGGCGTCAGGAAGACCTGATGAACAATCTGGGCATGCCGATCATCGGCCTTGGTGTGCGTGGCCCGGAATATGCCAACCTTCCGCTCCAGTGGATGCCCCACATCCAGGTCGCCGATGTGGCGGCCAGCGTCGAGCGTGCGCTCGCGCTAGGCGGGAACGAGCTGATGCACGGCAAGGCCGACGATGGAAGCAGCCAGTGGGCGGTGCTGCTCGATCCGAACGGCGCGGCGTTCGGGCTCATCCCGCTCATCCCTGCGGAGGCGATCCCCTCCGGCGGCGGCGCATCCCCCAACGGGGCGCCCTCCGTGGGCCGCATCGCCTGGCTCGACCTGACAGTTGCCGACGCCTCTACAACCCGCGACTTCTACCAGCAGGTCGTTGGATGGACGGCGCAGGAGGTTGCGATGGAGGATGGGGGCGAGCGCTACGCCGACTACACTATGCTCGGCGGCGACGGCAACCCGGCTGCGGGGATCTGCCACGCCCGCGGCGTGAACGCTGGCCTGCCGCCTGTCTGGATGCTCTACCTGCCGGTGGGCGACATCGCCGAGAGCCTCCGCCGCGTTCAGGAGGAAGGCGGCAAGGTCGTCACGACAGCGCAGGGTGAGGATGGACAGTACGTGTATGCGGCGGTGCAGGACCCGGTGGGGGTGTATCTGGCGCTGATGCCGGGGTAAGGGATCGACACTCTTGGGAGCGTGGGGTTTGCTGGTGGCGCCCTTGCTTGCAGATCTTCGCCCAAGGGCGGCTATCGGCAGGCAAGGGCGAGCGAGCCGGGTTGATCGTCACGCGGCATCCATGGGTTGCGCTCTGTCCGTTCCGGCGTGCCGCCGCCAAGCTTTCCCGAACCCGGTGTGAGGAGGCGGGTGGCACAACCGATGC
>DAOUGF010000706.1:0-19597 GCA_034429295.1 Chloroflexaceae bacterium | reverse complement strand
CCACCGCCCCCCCCGCTGGCTCGAGGTGCTGGTTGATGAAGTCGGCGATCTGCACCGTCATCCGCTCCTGCACTTGCAGTCGCCGCGCGAACATCTCCACGATCCGTGGGAGCTTGCTCAAGCCCAGGACCTTACCGTTCGGGATGTAGGCCACATGCACCTGGCCCATAAACGGGAGCATGTGGTGCTCGCAGAGGCTGTAGAAGTCGATATTCTTCACGAGCGCCATTTCGTCGTAGTTCACCCGGAAGATCGCGTCGTTGATCAGCGCCTCCGGGTCCACGTGATAGCCCGCGGTGAGCTCGGCGTACATCTTCGCGACCCGCGTGGGTGTCTTGAGCAGGCCTTCTCGCTCGGGCTGCTCGCCGATCGCGCTGAGTATCTCTCGCACAGCCGCCTCGATCCGCGGGTCGGAGCTGTAGCTCACGCCCTCGAGCTTGCCACGCCCTGGCACGATAAGCGCCTCGAGCCCCGGCTCGTCGTCAACGGTTAGCGACTCGCCGTTGGGGTAGTCGCTGGAGTGAGGATGGTTCATCATTGGTTTCTAGTTTCTATTCAAGCGCCGGGGCCGCCGTACTCAAAGCTGTTCCTGGGCGTCTCCCAAAGCTTGAGACGGCGCAGCCCACCTTCGAGGCGAGGGGCGAGCTCGTCCCAGAGGTAGCGGATGATATTTTCGGCTGTCGATGGCCTTGTGGCGAAGGCAGGGATCTCGCGGTCGAGGTGCCGGAAGTCGAGTTGGTCGAGCACCGAGCGCACGGCACCGTCCAGCGCCTCGAGCTCGATCACCATGCCAGTCGTGCTATCCACCGGGCCGGCCACGCTGACCTCAAGGGTATAGTTGTGCCCGTGGCCGTTGGGGTTGTTACATTTGCCGTAGAGAGCCTGGTTCTGCTCGTCGGAGAGGGCCGGTGCGTGGAGGCGATGGGCTGCTGAGAAGGTGTAGGTTCGCGCCAGGCTTGTCTCGTCGGAGCCGTCGTAATCGGCCCAGAGCTCGCTCGTCTCGTAGAGCCGCAGATGGGCGAGCCGGGCGGGGGCAGGGAGGCGAGCGGCGATCAGGCGCCAGAGCACCCGCACGATATTCTCGGTGGTGGGCAACTGGGTTCTGAAGTAGGGCGTGTCTTCATTCAGATGTTTATGGTCGAACTCCTCCAGCACGTCGCCCACAAGGCGCTTGAGCTCGCTCATGTTCATCACCATACCGGTGCGCTCGTCGAGCTGCCCTGTGATCGTCACATCCAGCACATAGTTGTGGCCATGGCCGTAGGGGCTCGTGCACTTGCCGAAGGTTCGCTCGTTCTCTTCCGGGCTCCAGTCGTCGCGCCAGTAGCGGTGGGCCGCCGAAAACTCGAAGCGTCGAGTCGCAAGAACCATCGTTGGCTCCTCCTCATGTCCAGCGTCGTTGCTGCACGTGAGCTCATCTGCCGCGCCACAGCATACTCAGTGCCACGCGGCCGCATTGCTGCGGCGCTCGCGGCTGCTCCCGCTTGAGGCGGGCTGCTGCGCGGGCAGGACGATCCACTCTGATCGTCCCCCTATTGTGCCACAGGGCACCGGCGCTCACAAGCTGAAGCGCGCCGCTGTTGGTGGCTGCGGCGCCATCTCTTGCGGGCGATGCCCTGCTCCCTGCCTGCTTTGTCGGGGGGCGGACGCGCGCCCCCCGACACCCCCCGCGCCAGGGGCCTCGCCCCTGGACCCCAAGTAGGAGGCCAGTGCCGTGCCGCCGCTGATCTGCTACCTCATCTCATCGTCGGGCTTGAGCCTTGGCCGAGCGCGGTAACTCTCGCCCGCTGGTTGCGCCCTGCACGATCCGGCGTGCCGCCGCTAACTTTTCGGAACCCAGTGTGCGGAGACAGACGGCACAACCGATGCTCGCACACCACCCCGACCGCAGATCCGCCACCGACCGAGATAGATGGCTCAGCCCGTCAATGGGTCGGGTACGCCGCCAGCCGTCGGCACGGTACGACCTTCCTGCTTGGGGGTGGTCCGGAGGGGGCAGCGCCCACTCCGGCGGGGGTGCAGGGGGCAGAGCCCGCCTGCAAAGGCACGCACCGCGCAGGTGGTACGTACTGGTAGAGGGCCGCAGCGCCCCGCTGCAGGCGTCGGCACGACGAAGGCAGGGGGGCGGCGGCCCCGGCATTGCCTCCCCGCACGATCAGACGTATGATGGAAAGCCGCACGCCTGATCGTGAGGGGAGGAGAGGATGGGATCGAGGGCGCACACCCATCGAGCCGCGGAGCCGGTGCCGCTCCCGACGGATCCGTCGATTCGGCTCGAGCATCAGTTCCAGGCGCTGCTGGCGGGCGCGCCAGACGCGATGATCATCGTGGATGCCGAGGGCCGCATCGTGATCGTCAACCGCCAAGCCGAGCTAATGTTCGGCTACGAAAGCGGCGAGCTGATCGGCCAGTCGGTTGAGCTGCTGATCCCCGCCGACCTGCGGGAGCTCCATGTGCGCCACCGCGCAGGCTACGGCTCCAAGCCCTACACCCGCCCGATGGGCAGCGGCATGGATCTGGTGGCCCTGCGCAAGGACGGCACCAGCTTCCCGGTTGAGATCAGCCTGAGCGCCCTCCAGACAGAAGATGGCCTGCTTGTCACCAGCGTCATCCGCGACATCACCGAACGCAAGCGGGCCGCCGAAGAGCTGGAGCGGCAGGTGCAGCAGCGCACCGCCTACCTGAACACGCTGCTCCGGGTGAGCCAGGAGCTGTTCAGCGCCCACAGCCTCGACGGCGTGCTGCAGCGCTCGCTGAGCCACGCCCTCAGCCTCATCCCCGAGGCCAAACTCGGCGTGATCTATCTCTACGACGAGGCGACCAAGCGCCTCGCTATGCGGGCGAGCGCCGGCTTCAGCCCGCTGCCGAGCCTCAGCCTTCCCCTCGATGCTGTGCTGATCGGCCAGATCGTGAGCGGCCCGCAAACCCTTCACGTTAGCTCCCAGCGGGAACTGGCCGCGATGCTGGAGGCGCATGGGCCAGACGCGCAAGCGGCGTTGCTCCGCTCCCTGGAGCTCACAAGCCTGCCCACGGGGATGCTCGGCGTGCCGCTCTGCTTCAACGAGGAGGTCCTGGGCGTCATTCTGCTGCTCCGCATGGAAGGCGAGGGGCCGCTCTCGCCAGAGGCCAGGGCCGCCTTCGATGGCCTGGCCCACCTCACCGCCGCCGCGATCCAAGAGGAGCGCAGCCTGGCCACGGCCCGCACTCTCACGAGCCGGGTGGCCGATCTTGAGGAGCAGCAGGAGCTGATGGCGGCCCGCCTGAGCGCCACCGAGGCCGGCATGCTGCAGGCCGCCCGCCTCGCTGCCGTCGGGCAGCTGGCCGCCGCGATCGCCCACGAGATCAACAACCCGCTCTACGCCGCCCGCAACAGCCTCTACCTGCTGGAGGCCGATCTCCCGCCCGAGCTGAGTTCCTCGCCCTACCTCGCGATCGCCCGCGACGAGCTCGGCCGCATCGCCGGGATTATCGAGCGCATGCGCGACTTCTACCGGCCGCCGCGGGGCGAGCTGACACCCTGCGACCTGAACCATCTGGTTGAGGAGACGCTGGCGCTCACCAGCCTCAACACCCGCCATATCGCCATCCGGGTGATCTTCACCCCGGCCCGCGACCTGCCGCCCGTGATCGGCAACGGGGATCAGCTGCGGCAGGTGCTGCTCAACCTGCTGCTGAACGCCCTCGACGCCATGCCCGGCGGCGGCACGCTCACGGTGCGCACGATCGCCGGCCCCACCATGGCCCTGGTGGAGATCCAGGATACAGGCGTGGGCATCCCGCCCGACATCAAGGCCCAGCTCTTCGAGCCGTTCTTCACCACCAAACCATCAGGCACCGGCCTCGGCCTCTCGATCTCAGCCCATATCGTGACCCAGCACGGCGGGCAGATCGAGGTCGAGAGCACCCCCGGCCAGGGCAGCACCTTCCGCGTGGCCCTGCCCTATAAGCCCGAGGCATAGCAGCGACTCCGGCGCGGCTAAATCCCCCCGCAAGCCCCAAGCTTGCGGGGGGAAATGGGATGCAGCTCGCAGCTTACGGGGGGCAATGGGATGGAGCGAACCAAGCCAGGCGAATTGTGGCGATAGCGCAACTGCCCGTTAAGGGAACGATCCACACAGCGCCGCGGTGGCGTCTATGATTGACTGAAGTTTATGCTTCTTTCCTCGTTGGCCACCGGCACCCGCATGCCTAGCAAGCTACCGCTGCAGATCCTGATCGTTGACCCGGACATCAGCGCGGCCCAGATCACCCGCGCGATCGTCGCGCGGGCCACGCCCGATGCGCAGATCACCATCGAGCCGGACGCGCAGCGGGCCTGCCGCGAGCTCGCACGCATCCAGCCCGACGTCTTGATCATCGACCCATCGCCGTCGCTCATCGCGGGGCTGCAGCTGATCGCGGCCGTGAAGGGGCGGCACGCGGGGCAGGTGATCGTGGTGGCCTCGGCGCCGACGGCCGAACTGCGCCGGCGCATGCACACCCTCGGGACGGATCTCTACCTCGAAAAGCCGACGCCGCTCTCCATCGAGCGGCTGCGGAGCTTGCTGACAGGCGCGCACGGGTAGCTCTAGCGCCCGTACAGCGTAGTCCGTAGTCGGTAGTCCGTACAGCGAAAGCCTCATAAAGCCGGAAAGCCAGACCACGATCGGGCAGGCTGCGGGCGGTCGTCTGTCGTCGGTCGTCACCCATCCCCCAACCCACTTCCGAACTATACAACTAGCGACCCGCCTAGCATCGCATCTGGCGCACGCTGGAGAGCCCCTGCGTGACCGTCGCCGCGTTCGAACTGGGGCGCCAGCGCAGCCAGCGAGCCTTCGGGCTTGCTGGCTGTTTTGTTGTGTCAACGTGAACAAGCCTTATCCCGGCGCGGCGAGTCCTTTCCCCTCCTGCGGCGGCCTGGGTGTTACGCTGATGGCGGCAGCTACGTTCTGTTGCGATTCGCTCAGGTGACATCGGAGGCGCTATGAAGGAGCCCTGGACGACCATCGATGGGAATGAGGCCGCGGCGCGGATCGCGCACCGGCTCAGTGAGGTCGTAGCCATATACCCGATCACGCCCTCAACGCTCATGGGCGAGCTCGCCGACGCCTGGTCGGCGGCCGGCCGCCCGAACCTTTGGGGCAGCGTCCCCACGGTGGTGGAGCTGCAGTCGGAGGGCGGCGCGGCCGGCGCGATCCACGGCGCCCTGCAGGCCGGCGCCCTCGCTACCACCTTCACCGCCTCTCAGGGCCTGCTGCTGATGATCCCCAACATGTACAAGATCGCCGGCGAGCTCACGCCCACGGTCTTCCATGTGGCGGCCCGCGCCATCGCCGCACAGGGGCTCTCGATCTTCGGCGACCACTCCGACGTGATGGCGGTGCGGGCCACCGGCTGGGCCATGCTCGCCTCCAGCAACGTTCAGGAGGCCCACGACCTGGCGCTCGTGGCCCACGCCGCTACCTTGCGCGCCCGCGTGCCCTTCCTCCACTTCTTCGACGGCTTCCGCACCTCCCACGAGATCAACACCGTCGAGCCGCTGAACGACGAGACACTGCGGGCCATGATCGATGACGAGCTGGTACGGGCCCATCGCGCCCGCGCCCTCTCGCCCGACCGCCCCGTGATCCGCGGCACCGCCCAGAATCCCGACGTCTACTTCCAGGCCCGCGAGAGCGTCAACCCCTTCTACATCGCCTGCCCCGCGATCGTCCAGCGGACGATGGACCAGCTGGCCGAGCTGACGGGCCGCCAGTACCATCTCTTCGACTACACCGGAGCGCCCGACGCCGAGCGGGTGATCGTGGTGATGGGCTCGGGCGCCGAGACCGCCCGCGAGACCGCCAATTTCCTCGCCACCCGCGGCGAGCGAGTGGGCGTGGTGACGGTGCGCCTCTACCGGCCCTTCGCGGCTGCCAGCTTCCTCAAGGCCCTGCCGCCCACCACGCGGGCGATCGCCGTGCTCGACCGCACCAAGGAGCCGGGCAGCAATGGCGAGCCGCTCTTCCTCGATGTTGTCTCCGCCCTACGGGACGGGGAGCGCCAGATACCCACCGTGATCGGCGGGCGCTACGGCCTGGCCTCCAAGGAGTTCACTCCCGCCATGGTGAAGGCGGTGTTCGATGAACTCGAGCGCCCCGAGCCGAAGCGCCGCTTCACCGTCGGTATCACCGATGATGTGACCAACACCAGCCTGGAGTACGACCCCGGCTTCAGCATCGAGGACCCAGAGACGGTTCGCTGTGTCTTCTGGGGCCTCGGCGCCGACGGCACGGTGGGCGCCAACAAGGACTCGATCAAGATCATCGGCGAGGAGCCCGACACCTACGCCCAAGGCTACTTCGTCTACGACTCGAAGAAGTCCGGCTCGGTGACGATCTCCCACCTACGCTTCGGGCGGCGCCCCATCCGCGCGCCCTACCTCATCGAGACGGCGAACTTTGTGGCCTGCCACCAGTTCAACTTCCTCGAGCGCTACGACGTGCTGAAGTACGCCGCGCCGGGGGCCACCTTCCTGCTCAACAGCCCCTTCGGGCCCGACAAGGTCTGGGATGAGCTCCCGCCTGACGTGCGGCAGACGATCCGCGCCAAAGGCCTGCGCCTGTTCGTGATCGACGCCCACCGGGTGGCCCAGGAGCAGGGCATGGGCGGGCGGATCAACCGGATCATGCAGACCTGCTTCTTCGCCATCGGCAGCGGCATCGAGCGGGAGCAGGCGATCGCCAAGATCAAGGCCAGCATCGAGAAAACCTACGGCAAGCGCGGCCCTGCGGTGGTGCGCCAGAACATCGCCGCCGTGGACCAGACGCTCGCCTTTCTCCACGAGGTACCGGTGGCCGGCGTAATCCAAGGGGAGAGCGATCGCAACGGCGCGGCCGCTGCCGGATCGCGCCGCCCGCCGGTACCTGCCCGAGCGCCCGCCTTCGTGCGCGATGTGCTCGGGCCGATGATCGCCGGCGAGGGCGACACGCTCCCGGTGAGCGTGCTCCCAGTGGACGGCACGTACCCCAGCGGCACGGCCCAATGGGAGAAGCGCAACCTCGCGCTGGAGATTCCCGTCTGGGATGAGAATCTCTGCATCCAGTGCGGCAAGTGCGCCCTCGTCTGCCCCCACGCCGTGATCCGCACCAAGGTCTACGATCCGGCGCTACTCGCCGAAGCGCCAGCGGGCTTCCGCTCGGCCAACGCCCGCTTCAAGGAGTTCCCGGGCATGGCCTACACCCTGCAGGTTTCGCCCGAGGACTGCACCGGCTGCACCCTCTGTGTCGAGGTCTGCCCGGTGAAGGACAAGCGCCAGGTGGGCCGCAAGGCGCTCAACATGGCGCCCCAGCCGCCGCTGCGCGAGCAGGAACGGGCCAACTGGGAGTTCTTCCTCAGCCTACCCGACCAGGATCGGGCCGGGATCAACCTCGGCACGATCAAGAACTCGCAGCTGATGATCCCGCTCTTCGATTTCTCCGGCGCCTGCTAAGGCTGCGGCGAGACACCCTACATCAAGCTCGCCACCCAACTCTTCGGCGACCGCATGCTGATCGCCAACGCCACCGGCTGCTCCTCGATCTACGGCGGCAACCTGCCCACCACGCCCTACACGATGAATCGCGAGGGCCGCGGTCCGGCCTGGTCCAACTCGCTCTTCGAGGACAACGCCGAGTTCGGCCTCGGCATGCGGCTGGCCCTCGACGATCAGGCCACCCAGGCCCAGGCGCTGCTGGAGCGCCATGCCGAGCTGATCGGCCCCGAGCTTGTTGATGCGCTGCTGAACGCCGACCAGTCGAGCGAGGCGGGGATCGCCGCCCAGCGCGAGCGGGTGGCCCGGCTCAAGGCCGTGCTGGCAGACCTGCTGGAGGCCCGTAGGGCGCCGCGCGATCACTTCGTAGCCCACGAGTGCGCCGACCTGGAGCGCCTGCAGAGCCTCGCCGACGCCCTGGTGCGCAAGAGCGTCTGGATCATCGGCGGCGACGGTTGGGCCTACGACATCGGCTACGGCGGCCTCGACCACGTACTCGCCTCCGGGCGCAACGTCAATGTGCTCGTGCTCGACACCGAGGTCTACTCCAACACCGGCGGCCAGTCGTCGAAGGCCACGCCGATCGGCGCGGTGGCCAAGTTCGCGGCCCGCGGCAAGGCCACGGCCAAGAAGGATCTCGGGCTGCTCGCGATGGCCTACGGCAACATCTACGTGGCGCGGGTGGCGATGGGCGCCGACGACCAGCAGACCCTGAAGGCCTTCATGGAGGCCGAGGCCTACGACGGCCCCTCGCTGATCATCGCCTACAGCCACTGCATCGCCCACGGCATCGAGATGAGCAAGGGCCTCGAGCAGCAGAAGCTCGCCGTGCAGTCGGGCGCCTGGCCGCTCTACCGCTACAACCCCGACTGGCCGGCGCAGGGCAAGCCGGCGCTGGTGCTCGACTCGAAGGCGCCGAGCATCCCGCTGGAGCAGTACATCTACAACGAGACCCGCTACCGCATGCTCGTCCAGAGCGACGCGTCGCGGGCCGAGGCCCTGCTGCAGCAGGCCCAGCAGGAGGTGCGCGCGCGCCGGCAGATGCTGGAGCGGCTCGCCGCCATGCAGAACGGAGGTGAAGCGTGAGCGACCTGACGACCAGCTATCTCGGGCTCCAGCTGCGCAACCCGCTGGTGGCCTCAGCCTCGCCGCTCTCCAAGAAGCTGGAACTGGTGCAGCGCCTCGAGGAGGCCGGCGCATCCGCGGTGGTGCTCTACTCGCTCTTCGAGGAGCAGATCCTCCACGAGAGCCGGGCGCTCGACCACTTCCTGAGCCGGGGCGCCGACAGCCACGCCGAGGCGCTGAGTTACTACCCAGACCTGCCCCACTATCAGCTCGAGCCCGACGCCTACTTGGAGCACGTGTGGCGCCTCAAGCGGGCGGTGCAGATCCCGGTAATCGGCAGCTTGAACGGCGTGACGCCCGGCCACTGGCTGGAGTACGCCCAGAAGATCGAGCAGGCCGGCGCCGACGCCCTTGAGCTGAATATCTACGACCTGCCGACCGACCCGGCCATCTCCGGCGAGCGGCTGGAGGAGCGCTACGTGACGCTGGTGCGCGCCGTGCGCGAGCAGATCCACATCCCCTTCGCCGTCAAGCTGAGCCCATTCTTCACGGCGCTGCCGAACGTGGCGCAGCGCCTGGTTGATGCCGGCGCCAGCGGCCTGGTGCTCTTCAACCGCTTCTACCAGCCCGACATCGACCTCGAGCGGCTGGAGGTGACGCCGACGGTCCATCTGAGCCGCTCCGACGATCTGCTGTTGCCGCTGCGCTGGATCGCCATCCTCTCACCGCAGATCCACGCCGACTTCGCCCTCACCGGCGGGGTGCACAGCGCTCAGGATGTGCTCAAGGCGATGATGGTGGGCGCGAAGGTGGCCATGCTCGCCTCCGAGCTGCTGGCGAACGGGATCTTCCGCCTCGAGGAGATCCTCAACGACATGCGGGCCTGGATGGAGGAGCACGAGTATGAGTCCGTGGAGCAGATGCAGGGCAGCATGAGCCAGCGCGCGGTGGCCGATCCCACCGCCTTCGAGCGGGCCAACTACATGCGCGCCCTCAGCAGCTTCGACAGCCGCCTGCCGTAGCGGGCGCCCCGCGTGGCCGCCCTCTCCGGACAGCACCTTACAAGGGAGGGATGTGTTAGCGAAGACGCGGAGCGCATCAGAATACGTTCCCCCTCTCCCGATCGGAGGAGAGGGGCGAGGGGATGCGCCTCAGCGGCGCTGGTGCGCCAACCTCCTGAAACGGCACAGATAGGCCATCGAGGGTTTGGCGCCATCCCTTTCTCACAGGCGAGAATCACATGACCGCACAACCCGCAGTAAAGCCTAGACGAGCTCCAGAGCACCCAAGCGGCGACAACCGCTTCAAGTTGCTCGAGGCGACCATGAAGCGGCACCAGTATCAGCCGGACGCGCTGATCGAGGTGCTGCACAAGGCCCAGGAGCTCTTCGGCTTCCTCTCAAGCGACCTGCTGCTGATGATCGCCCACCGGCTCAAGCTGCCGCCGAGCCGCGTCTACGGCGTCGCCACTTTCTACCACTTCTTCTCGCTGGCGCCCCAGGGCGAGCACACCTGCGTGGTCTGCATGGGCACCGCCTGCTACGTGAAGGGCGCGGGCAGCCTGCTCGCCGCCCTCGAGCACGAGGCGGGCATCAAGGCAGGCCAGACCACCCCCGACAACCGGCTCTCGCTGATGACCGCCCGCTGCCTCGGCGCCTGCGGCATCGCACCCGCCGTGGTCTTCGATGGCGTCGTGGCCGGCAACCAGGGCGTCGAGCAGGCGCTTGAGCGCGTGAAAGGCTGGCTCGAACCATGAACCTCGCAGAGCTTCAAGCGATCGCCGCCCGCGAGCGGGAAGGCCGCAAGCCGATCCGTATCCGCTGCTGCATGGCCGCCGGCTGCCTCTCGGCCGACTCCCAGACAGTGAAGCAGCGGCTGGAGGCCGCCGTCGCCGAGGCTGGCCTCGCCGACCGCGTCGAGGTCTGCGGGGTGGGCTGTATGCGCCTCTGCAGCAGCGGCCCGCTCGTGCAGGTGGACCCCGACGGCGCGCTGTACGGGCGGGTCACCGCCGAGAACGCCCCCGCCGTTGTGGCCGCGCTCGCCGAAGACGGCCAGGCCGCAGGTGAGGCGCCCGAGCTGGTCGATCCGGCGCAGCCCTTCTTCGCCCATCAGGTGCCGATCGTGCTGGAGAACAGCGGCCAGATCGACCCCGAGCGGATCGAGTCCTACATCGCGGCGGGCGGCTACCAGGCGCTCTACCACGCGCTCCACGAGCTTACCCCGGCCGAGGTGCTCGATCAGATCGCCCGGAGCGGGCTGCGGGGCCGCGGCGGCGCCGGCTACCCCACCGGCCTGAAGTGGGCCACCGTCGCCAAAAGCGAGAGCCCCGACGGGCGCAAGTTCGTGGTCTGCAACGGCGACGAGGGCGACCCCGGCGCCTTTATGGACCGCAGCGTGCTGGAGAGCGACCCACACCGCATCCTCGAGGGCATGGCGATCGCCGCCTACGCGGTGGGCGCCAGCCAAGGCTACGCCTATGTGCGGGGCGAGTACCCGCTCGCCATCCGCCGGCTGGAGCTCGCCATCCGCCAGGCGAGGAAGCTTGGCCTACTCGGCGCCCAGATCTTCGACACGGCCTTCGACTTCCGGGTTGATATCCGCATCGGCGCCGGGGCCTTCGTCTGCGGCGAGGAGACGGCGCTGATCGCATCGATCGAGGGCAGCCGCGGCACGCCCCGCCCGCGCCCGCCCTACCCCGCCGAGCGGGGGCTTTGGGGCTGCCCGACGCTGATCAACAACGTCGAGACCTTCGCCAACATCGCGCCGATCATCCGCAACGGCCCCGAGTGGTTCGCCCGCATCGGCACCGAAACGAGCAAGGGCACCAAGGTCTTCGCCTTGGCCGGCTCGATCACCAACACCGGCCTGATCGAGGTGCCTATGGGCATCTCGCTCAAGGCCATCGTTGAGGAGCTCGGCGGCGGCGTGCCCGGCGGCGGCGCCGTCAAGGCCGTGCAGACCGGCGGCCCCTCGGGCGGCTGCATCCCCGCCGCGCTCTTCGACACCCCGGTGGACTACGAGTCGCTGGGTAAGGTCGGCTCGATCATGGGCTCCGGCGGCATGATCGTGATGGACGAACGCACCAATATGGTCGAGGTGGCCCGCTACTTCATGGAGTTCTGCAAGGACGAGTCCTGCGGCAAGTGTGTGCCCTGCCGCGTCGGCACCGTGGAGATGCACCGGCTGCTCACGAAGATCGCCGCAGGCGCGGCCGACGAGAGCGACCTCGACCAGCTGCGGGAACTCTGCCAGCTGGTGCGGGAGACCAGCCTCTGCGGTCTCGGCCAATCGGCGCCTAACCCCGTGATCAGCACGCTGCGCTACTTCCCCGAGGAGTACGCGGCGCTGCTGCGAGAGAGGCGGCGCCCAACCGACGCGCCCCTTGAAAGGAGCACGCCATGAAAGCGCTGACCATCCCTCAGCCCTACGCCAGCCTGCTGGCTTATGGGGGCGCCCACATCTACACGCTTCCCTGGGAGACGGGCTACCGCGGGCCGCTGGCCATTCATGCGGCCGAGGCCTTCCCCCAAGACGCCAGGGATGCGGCGATCCGAGAGCCGCTGCGCTCGGCCCTGCTCCGCGCGGGCTTCCGTCACTGGATCGATCTGCCGACCGGGGCCGTGATCGCCGTCACTATGCTCAAGGCGTGCGGCCCTTGCGAGGCGCTCCACACTGAGCGAGAGCTGATCTGCGGCCCTGTCTGGCCTGGCCGCTTCGCGTGGCACCTCTCGGCGCCGTCCCCGCTGCCCCGCCCAATCGCCGCCCACGACGCGATAGGGCTCTGGGAGTGGGCCGTGCCGCCCGAGCTCGCCGAGCTGCTTGGCGACGAGTGGGGCATGCGCCTGGAGGTAGGCAATAGCTCCAACCCGACGCTGGCCGTTCAGCACAGCCGCCTGCGCCATTAGCGAGGAAATTATGGCAGCGAAGACCCTGACGATCGACGGCGTGCCGGTGAGCGCGCGGGAGGAGGATACGCTCCTCGACGCCTGCCGCGAGGCCGGGATCTCCATACCAACCCTCTGCCACCTCGACGGCGTCGGCGACGTCGGCGCCTGCCGGCTCTGCGTGGTCGAGATCGAGGGCAGCTCGAAGCTTCATCCGGCCTGCGTCACCCGCGTGGCCGAGGGCATGCAGGTGCGCACCAACACCGAGCGACTGCGAGCCTACCGCCGCATGATCGTCGAGCTGCTCTTCGCCGAGCGCAACCACGTCTGCGCCGTCTGTGTGGCGAACGGCCACTGCGAGCTGCAGGATATGGCGGTAGCCGTTGGCATGGACCATGTGCGCTACGAGTATCTGGCGCCGAGCTGCGACGTGGACATCAGCCACCCGCGCTTCGGCATCGACCATAACCGCTGCATCCTCTGCACCCGCTGCGTGCGCGTCTGCGACGAGATCGAGGGCGCCCACACCTGGGATGTGGCGGGGCGCGGCAGCAACGCCCGCGTGATTATCGATCTGAACCAGCCCTGGGGCGCCTCGGTGAGCTGCACCTCCTGCGGCAAATGTCTGCTGGCCTGCCCCACCGGGGCGATCGTGCGGCGGGGCGCCACCGTGGCCGAGCTGGAGCGCGACCGGGCCCGCCTGGGCTGGCTCGTCGCCGCACGGGAGAAGCGACAATGGAACGGCTGAGGCTCGCAACGGTCTGGCTCGGCGGCTGCTCGGGCTGCCACATGTCCTTCCTCGATCTCGACGAATGGCTGATCGATCTCACCCAGCAGGTCACGGTGGTCTTCAGCCCGCTCGCCGACGCCAAGCGCTTCCCTGAGAACGTGGATGTGACGCTGGTGGAGGGCGCCATCGCCAACGAGGAGCACCTGCACATGATCCGGCAGGTGCGGGCCAACAGCCGGCTGCTGATCGCCTTCGGCGACTGCGCCGTTACAGGCAACGTCACCGCGCTTCGCAACCCTCTTGGCGACCCCATCCCGCTGCTGCAGAAGGTCTACGCGGCGGGCGCGGGGCGCGAGGGGAAGATCCCTTCGGAGGAGGGGATCGTGCCGGCGCTGATCGAGAAGGTGCTGCCGGTACACGCCGTCGTGCCTGTGGATCTCTACCTGCCTGGGTGCCCGCCATCGGCGGCGCGCATCCGCGCGGCCCTGGAGCAGCTGCTGAGCGGCGACACCGCCCCGGCGGAGCGCCCCGCAATCAGGTTTGGATAAGGTTATGGCCAAGCGCATTTTGATCGACCCCGTGAGCCGCATCGAGGGCCACGCCAAGATCAGCATCTACCTGGACGACGCGGGGCAGGTGAGCGATGCCCGCTTCCACGTGACGGAGTTCCGCGGCTTCGAGGCCTTCTGCGTGGGGCGCCCGCTCTGGGAGATGCCGGGCCTCACCTCGCGCATCTGCGGGATCTGCCCGGTGAGCCACCTGCTGGCCTCGGCCAAGGCGGGCGACCAGATCCTCGCGGTGAGCATCCCGCCAGCCGCCGCGAAGCTGCGCCGCATGATGAACCTCGGCCAGATCATCCAATCCCACGCCCTCAGCTTCTTCCACCTGAGCGCGCCCGACCTGCTGCTCGGCATGGAGAGTGATCCGGCGACCCGCAACGTCTTCGGGCTGATCGCCGCCGAGCCGGAGCTGGCCCGCGGCGGCATCCGCCTGCGGCAATTCGGCCAGGAGGTGATTGAGCAGCTCGGCGGCCGCAGGATTCACCCCGCGTGGGCCGTCCCCGGCGGAGTGCGCTCCGCACTGAGCGAGGAAGGCCGCGCCGCCCTGCAGAGCCGCGTGGGCGAGGCCCAGGCGATCGCCATCGACGCCCTTGAGCGCTTCAAGATCCTGCTCGACCGCTACGACGAAGAGGCGCGGGTCTTCGGTAACTTCCCGACGATGTTCCTCGGCTTGGTTGGCCCCGACGGCGTGTGGGAGCACTACGACGGCCGCGTGCGCATCGTGGACGCCGATGGGACGGTTGTGGCCGAAGGGCTCGACCCGAGCGACTACCAGGCCTACATCGGCGAGGCAGTGGAGGAGTGGTCGTACCTGAAGTTCCCCTACTACCGGCCCGCCGGCTACCCTGAGGGCGCCTACCGCGTCGGCCCGCTGGCCCGGCTGAACATCTGCACCCGCATGGGCACCGAGTTGGCCGACGCCGAGCTTGTGGAGTATCGCCAGCGGGGCGGCAGGACGATCAACGGCTCGTTCTACTACCACTATGCCCGCCTGATCGAGATCCTCGCGGCCACCGAGCTGATCGCCAGGCTGCTCGACGACCCTGATATTACGTCAACTCGATTGCGGGCCGAGGCCGGGATCAACCAGCTCAGCGGGGTGGGCGTGAGCGAGGCGCCCCGCGGCACGCTCTTCCACCACTACGAGGTGGACGAGCACGGCCTGGTGAAGGCGGTGAACCTGCTGATCGCCACAGGCCAGAACAACCTGGCCATGAACCGGGCCGTCGCCCAGATCGCCCGCCACTACATCAAGGGGCCGGAGATCCCCGAGGCGATGCTCAACCGGGTCGAGGCGGGCATCCGCGCCTTCGACCCATGCCTCAGCTGCTCGACCCACGCAGCCGGCGCGATGCCGCTGCAGCTTACGCTCATCGGCGCCGATGGCGCGATCCTCCACGAGGTGCAACGATGACACCAGCCGCAACCCCGAGCCGGCCAGGGCCGGCGCTGGTCGTGATCGGCTATGGCAACGAGCTTCGCGGCGACGATCAGGTGGGTGTGGAGGTGGCGCGGGCCATCGCCTCCTGGGAGCTGCCGGAGGTGCAGGCCCTGGCCGTGCACCAGCTGACGCCGGAGCTCGCTACGGTGCTGGCCGAGGCCGAGCGGGCGATCTTCGTGGATGCCTGCCACAGCGAATGTGACGCTGAGCCCAGCATGGAGCCGGTGATGCCGCTGGCTGAGGCGCCGCTCGATGCCCACGTCGGCGATCCCCACGCCCTGCTCACGCTCACCCGCATCCTCTACGGCCGCTCGCCGCCCGCCTGGCAACTGCTGATCCCGGCGGCGAGCTTCGCATACGGGGCCAGGCTCTCGCCGCTCACCAACCGCGGCATGCTCACCGCGCTGCGCTTCCTGCGGGACCTGATCCGGACATTCCGATGAGGCGCCGGCTGACATTCGACCGCTCGAAGCAGGTCGAACTCGCCGTGATCGGCCTAGCGCTCGCCGGCCTGGGCGCCGTGGCCGCCCTCAGCGTTCGCGGACTGCCGCTGCCCTTCTACTACGGCTATGTCGTGGCCTCCGCAGCGATCGGGCTCACGCTCTACGCGACGCTGCGGGGGTTCGACCAGGCGCTGCGACGCCGGCTGGTGCTGATCCTGCTCGGCGCCAGCCTCTTCGGAGCGGCCGCCCTGCGCGACCCGCTGGCGGCGCTGTTTCAGATCGAGGGATTCTTCTTCGACCTGTTCAGCGGCGTGCTCTTCGCGGCCGTCATCCACTACCTGATCGCCAAGCTGCTGGGCCCGCTGATCTTCGGGCGGGTCTGGTGCGGCTGGGCCTGCTGGACGGCGGCGCTGCTCGACCAGCTCCCCTACAAGCGCAGCCCCGGCCGGCTGGCGCCGCGTTGGGGGCGAATCCGCTACGCCCACTTCGGGCTGAGCCTGGGGCTCGTGGCGGCGCTCTGGTTCGGGCTAGCCTACCGGCCGGGCGCCGGCGGCCCCAGCGCGCTGGCCTGGTTCCTGGCCGGCAACGCGCTCTACGACCTCGTGGGCATCGGCCTCGCCATCACCCTGAAGGATAACCGGGCCTTCTGTAAATACGCCTGCCCCGTCGCGGTGGTGCTCAAGCTGGGAGCGCCCTTCGCGCTGCTGAAGGTGAAGGGCGACGCCGCGCGCTGCTGCACGAACCGCGTTTGCGAGAAAGTCTGCCCGATGGATGTTCGCATCGGCGATTATGTGCAGCGGGGCGAGCGAGTGAGCGCCAGCGAGTGCATCCTCTGCCAGGCCTGTATCGGCGTCTGCCCCGAGGATGCGCTCACGCTCTCCTTCGGGCTCGACGGCGGCAGGCCCGACCTGCTGAATGCTCGGCAGTGAACGGCTCTTCCCTCAGCGTGCACGCTTGTTTTCCGCCGAGCGGCCGCCAACAGTGTTAGACTGCCTGCAGAGGGGTTGCTCAAGCCCCGCGCTGCCCGCGCCTCCTTTCATCACCGCCCCTCTTCATCGACGAGCCACGGCAGCGCCCAGAATGAGGAGGCGATCTTGCAGACAATCTTAGTTCCACTCGATGGATCGCCCTTCGGCGAACACGCTCTGCCCACGGCCCTCGCCATCGCGCGGCGCCGGCCGATGCGTATCGCCCTGGCCCACGTCCATCAGCTGATCATGCCCACCATCGCGGCCGCCGAGGCGCCGGTGTTCGACCCCACCCTCGACGAGTTGCTCCGGCAGCAGGAGACCGCCTACCTGGAGGATGTCTCCCGTCGTCTCCGCGCGATCTGGGATGGCCCGATCACCCGAACGCTGCTCGAGGCGCCGGTGGTTGAGGCGCTGGCGCACCACGCCGAGGTGCTCGGCGCCGAGCTGATCGTGCTGAGCACCCACGGCCACAGCGGCCTCGCCAGAGCCTGGCTTGGGAGCGTCGCCGATCGGCTGATCCGCCAGTCGCCTGTGCCGACTCTCGTCGTGCGCCCTGGCGCCGGGGCCCCCGACCTCAACCAGGAGCCGGCGCTGAGGCATATCCTGATCCCGCTCGACGGCTCGCCGCTCGCCGAGAAGGCCATCCCCCTGGCCCTCGAGATCGGGCAGCTCACCCAGGCCCACTACACGCTTGTGCAGGTTGTGGAGCCGGCGCACCGCAACTTCCTGATCGGCGGGGCCGAGCCGCAGGTCGATCTCGAGGCGGAGTCGGCAGCCTGGAAGCAGGCCACAGATTACCTCGATGAGGTCGCATCCAGGCTCAGGGCGCAGGGGCACACCGTCTGGACCGAGGCGCGGATCGGCAGCCCGGCCGCCGCGATCCTCGAGTCGGCTGCGGCGAACGGCGCCGACCTGATCGCGATGACGACCCACGGCAGGGGCGGCGTTGCCCGGCTGCTTATGGGCAGCGTCGCCGATAAGGTGCTGCGGGGCGCCACGGTGCCGCTGCTCGTCTCCAGGCCCGTTCAACGATAGGAACGCAGGCCGGGGCATTCACACAGTGAGCGCCCCGGCCTGCACCGTTATCCCGCCAGCAACATCCGCTGCTCGCGGCAGGGCCGCTACTCCCCCACCGGTACGGTGAACACCGCCTCGACATCGGGGGCGGTGGCGCGACGCACCAGCACCTTCACCTGCCAGTCGCCGACCATGCTGAACTGGCCGGCCTCAACCTCATACTGCGCTGCGTCCAGCGGCTCTGCCTGAAACACGTTGACGCCCATATCCATCTCGAGCATCGAGAGGGACAGGCGGACGAGCTGCGTCTCCACAGGATCGCCAGCGCTATCGGTCACACCGACGCGGAAGCGATTCTCGCCGAGGCGGGCTGGCTCGACCGCCAGGCTCACCTGCAGGTCGCCGGCCGGCTGAGTTGCGGCGAACGGCCGGCTCGGCACCGGAGTGCGGGTGGGGCCGGGCGTCACCGTCGGGATGCGAATCGCCGTCGGGGTGGGTCGCCCACCAGCGGCCATCGCGGTAGCGGGGGCGCTCGCAGGCGGCGGCAGGCTGGTGAGGGCGCCAGCGGCGAGCAGCACCAGCAGCGCGAGCCCAGCCTCCACCCGAAGGCTGGCCCGGAGCTGCGGCGCGGCGGGCTTGCCCCCTGCCCGCCTGCGTCTCGCGGCCTGCTGGTGGTATGCCCCGAGGATAAGCATGCCGCCGAAGAGCAATAGCTTGGCGAGGAGCGCCCGGCCGTAGGCGGTCCGCCAGAGGTCGGCGGGCGCCTGCAACTCCCGCAGCGTCGCCGCTGTCCCGCTGAGGGCCAGTATCACCACGCTGCCGATCGCGAGCGGCGAGAAGCGCCGCAGAAGGGCGCGGATCAGCGGAGCCCGCCCGGCGGCCTCCAACGTCCCCAAGCCCACGGCGAAGATCAGCAGGCCGCCGGCCCACAGGCTGGTGGCCGCAAGATGGAGCCAGGTGAGCACGATCGGGAGGAGCGGGCTAGCCGCGGCGGCGGCGTGGCCCGAGACGGCGTGGGTGAGCAGCAGCCCGCCACCCATGAGCAGGGCGATCGGCGCACGCTGCCGAAAGGTTCTGTCGCCATCGGGCAGCGTCACGGTCAGCGCGAGCAGGCAGACGGCCAGCACGGCTCGCACAGCGAGCTGCTGGCCCTGCCGTGTGCTGGCGAGGGCGGCGAGCAGGCCAGCGGGGGTGATCGCGCCTGTGAGCTCGATGACGTATTGGGCCAGCAGGAGCGGGGCCCCGAGCAGCACGAGCAGCAGCAGCCCGGCCGTCCAGAGCCGCCAGCGTCGCAGCGCCGCCGTGGAGGGCGTCCCTCGAAGCTCCGCCAGTGCAGGCAGCAGCACCCACAGCCAGAAGCTCCACGCCCCCACGGCGCCTGTCGCTCCGAACAGCAGCACCCAACGGATCACCGTCTGGGCCGCCAGGAACGGCGCAGGGGAAGTGGGCGGGGCGAGCTCGGGCGCCGGCGCGGCCGCAGGCGCGGGCGTCGCCACAGGTGCGGGCGTGGCCTGAGCCTCCGCCGCAGCCGGGGCCGCCGCCGGCGACCCGAGCACGGTAAAGGCGAAGTTGCCGCGGATCACATGGCCATCGCTGCCGGCCACAGTCCAGACGACCGTGTAGAGGCCGGGCTCCAATGGCGGGAGCGCGAGCATGATGCTGGCGGGATCGTCGGCGGGGCGCTCGCCGCCCACGGCGAGGGAGACGCCTCTGGCGCTGAAGAGCTCCAGGCGGCTCAGGGGCTCGATCGGCTCGTTGAAGCGCATCACCACCTGGGCCGGCGCCTGCTCCAGGCGCGCATCGGGGGGCGGCTCGATGCTGAGGATCTCCGGGTGCGCATAGGCCACGCCCACCCCCAGCAGCGAGGCGAGCAGCAGGATGGTGGCGAGCAGGGGCGCCGCGGGCAGTCTTTGGCGGATCGCGTATCGCATAGCAAGGGCCTAACAGCCGATACGGCCGAGGCGTTCCCGTAGTGAACGCCTCGGCCGCCGGCTCCG
>DAOUGF010000705.1:0-6414 GCA_034429295.1 Chloroflexaceae bacterium | reverse complement strand
CTTGCGGACGTCGTGCCCGGCCGCGTTCACCACCACGTCGATGTGGCTGTGGGCAGCCAGGGCGGCGTCCCGCAGGGCGACGAGGCTTGCCGGGTCGGTCAGGTCGGCGGCGAGCGCGGTCGCGCCCATGCGAGCAGCGAGCGGGGCGAGGGCCTCGGGGCGGCGGGCAGCGAGGATAAGCCGGGCGCCCTCGGCGGCGAACGCCTCGGCGATGGCCGCGCCCAGGCCGCCAGAGGCGCCGATCACCAGAACCACTCTGTCGTGAAAGCGCATCAGATCCTCCTCAGGCCCTCGACGAAGAGCTGTGCTCCCACGGCGAAGCCCTCGCGGTAGCGAACATTGTCGGGGTCGGAGGCCCACAGCAGCGACAGGCCCTCCTCCATCGCAAGCAGGGCATTGGCCGCATCGTGGGGATCGACCGGGCGGAACTCGCCGCGCTCGATGCCTTGGGTGATCAGCGCGGCGATGGCCTCGCGGTAGCGCCCCAGGTAGCGCTGGATGAAGCCGCGGGCCTGCGCGTCGTGGGCTGCGGTGCCATACAGGTCGATACCCACGGGGATGAGCCAGCGGTGCTCGTCGAAGGTGGCGACCGCATGCTGCGCGAACGTGAGCAGTCGCTCGCCGGCGGGGCGCTCCTCGGCCAGCAGAATGGCGAGAGCGTCAAGGTCGGCGTCGAAGAGTTGGGCGAGGATGGCAGCGACCACAGCATCCTTGCTCTTGTAGTACCAGTAGAGGCCGCCGACGCTCAGGCCGGCCTCGGCGGCGATCTCAGGCATCGTCGCGCCGTGGTAGCCCTTGCGGGCGAAGACCCGCAAGGCGGCGTTGATGATCTGCGGCTTGCGCTCGTCGCTTACGTCGGGGCGGGGCATCGTTGTACTCTAACCGAATGTTTATTCGGTATTGCTGTATAAGAAGCGCGCGGGGTCGCCGCGCGTAACCGAATACCTATTCGGTTATGAGTATAGCATGCGCCGGGAAGCGAGTCAACAGGTTTGCCCTGCTTGCTGCTCGCGCAGGTCGGCGCTGAGGTGAGGGTCTTCCTCTCAGGCACACATCGATCAGCGGGAGTGTCAAGATCATAGCGCGGCGAGCAGCACGCTTATCAGCAGGACGACGAGCGCCACGAGCGGCACGGCGAGGAGGAGGCCGGCGCTGAGCGGTACTGCAGCCGCTTGGCTCAGGTGAGCGACGCACGCAGGCGCCGGATCTGGCTCAGGAGTGTGCTCGCCAGGGATGATCTGGATCTCAGCTATCAGGTCGCCGCGAGCGCGGCCATCGCGGCTCGGGCCGCCAGCACCCCGCACATACACGCGCTCGCCGGAGCGAGCCCCGGGCGGCACGACGACCGGGATCTCATACGAGCCGCCGTCCGGCCCGTGGAAGTGCAGGCTCCTCGTGCACCCGGCCCGCGCCTCGCCGGCGCTGATGTGCAGGGTGTAGCAGACATCGTAGCCGTGCTCGGCCCAGGTGCCCATCCCCACAGCACGAGCCGAGAGCAGCCTGCGGTCGTAGGCGGCGCGGCGGGCGGGGTCTGTGAGCACGGCGGCGGCCGCGCTGAGCTCCTTGAAGCGCTCAGCCGCGCTTGCGTCGCCCGGGTTATGGTCGGGATGTAGTTGGAGCGCCAGCCGCCGGTACGTGCGCCGGATCTGTTCGACGCTCGCATCTGGGGTTACGCCGAGAACCGCGTAAAGATCTTCGCTCCGCATCGCATCCCCCAGTCACACTAATGCGCCAGGCGCGCGAGCTGTTCACCACTTTCTGAATGCCCGCCGGCGGTGGCGACCGCCGCTAATGTACTCTGCGGGGATGTCTGCTGCATTATGTGAAGCTGGTGCACTGGCCTAACCCCCGACGCTTGTCACCCTCATCCTTAAGTCATTTCCATCGGCCTTTCTTACAGTTTCGGCAGAAATTCCAGCAGCGCCGGCCTGCGCGGCGAGCAGCCCGCCACTCTGATCGTCAGCCTTGGCGGCATGGGCAAGACCAGCCTGGCCCGCGCCGTCGCTGGCGCCTGCCTCGAAGGGCGCCACGATGCGCCGCCCTTCGCCACCGCGGTCTGGGTGAGCGACCGCGACCAAGCCGGCGCCACGAATCTCAGCGGCCTGCTCGACACGGTCGCCCGCGTGCTCGACTACCCCGGCCTCACCGCCCTGCCCCACCGCGAGAAGCAGCAGGCGATCGAGCAGTTGCTGCGCGCCCAGCCCACCCTGCTCGTCGTGGACAACGCCGAGACGATCGGCGACCGGGCGCTGCTCGACTGGCTCGACCGCCTGCCCGCCCCGAGCAAGGCCCTGATCACAAGCCGGATCGGGCTGCCCCCGCTGGCCCATGCCTGCGTTGTCCCACTCGCACCCATGGACGCCCGCGAGAGCCGCGAGCTCGTGGCCGCCTGGGTCGAGCGCAGCCCGCTCCGCCGGATGCCCGACGCCGTCAGCCAGCTGCTGCCTATCGCCGTCGCCGCCGGCGGCAACCCCAAGGCCACCGAGCTCGCTCTCGGGTTGGTCCAGCGCCGTAGCCTGGACGATGTGCTCACCGGGCTGATGACGGCCAAGTTCGACACGCTCTTCGACGAGCTCTTTGCCCGCGCTTGGACCTTGCTCGACGCAGCGGCGCGCCGCCTCCTGCTCGCCATGCCTCTCTTCGTTAGCAGCGCGTCCGAGGCGCCCCTGGCCTACATCGCCGACCTCCCACCCGGCGCGTTGCAGCGCGCCGCCGACCAACTCGCCGACCTATCGTTGCTCGACATCGAGCGGGCCGATCTCCGCACCCCTCCACGCTACACCGTCCACCCGCTCGTGCGCGCGTTCGCCGGCGCCCGCCTCGCGGAGCGGCCCGCCGAGGAGGCGGCCCTGCGCGAGCGCTGGCTGGGCTGGTGTATGGACCTCGCGGCCTCCGTGGGCTTCTGCTGGGACGACCTCGACCGCCTCGACCGCCTCGACATCGAACACGAGACGGTGCAGGCCGCCCTGGAGTGGGCCGCGGCCGCCGGGCGCGACCATGAGACGATCGCCCTGGCCGAGGGCGTGCGCTACTACTACAACGTGCGCGGCTTCTGGGACGAGCGGCGCATGGCGAACTACGAGCTGCGCGCCGCAGCCGCCCGCCGCTTGGGCGACAGTTCCGAGCTCGTGCTGGCGCTGGCCCAGCGGGCCGAGGTGCTGACCAAGCAGGACACCCTGGATCAAGCGGCGGCCCTGGTCGCCGAGGCCGAGGCTGCAGCTGACGGTGCCGAGTTGAGCAGCGACGCGGCCTTCGAGCTCGGCCACGCCCGTGCGCTCCTGGCCCACGCCCGCGGCGAGCTGACCCAAGCGGAGGCGCTCTGGCGCGAGTTGCTGCCCTTCGCCGCAACCCTCGAGCCCCAGAAGCACATTATCAACCGGCGCTGGCTCGCCACCTGCCTGTTAGAGCAGGGCCGCGCCGACGAGGCCGCCGCCCTCTACCGCGAGTCCCTCGCCGATGCCGAGGCCTGCCACGACACCCGCTCCGTTACCGGCAACAGCCTGAAGCTAGCCGCGATCGACCTCGCACGAGGCGAGTTGGCCGCGGCCGAGGCGGCCCTCGCCGCATGCTACACCGCAGCCTCGCGCTACAATGATAGGCGCCGGCTCGCCGAGTACCACTGGCTCACTGCACGGCTACGGGCAGCCCAGGGCGACTCGGCGGGAGCCCGGGCCGCACTGGAGCTCGCCGCTGACCTCTTCGAGCGCATGGGGATGCGCAAGGAGGCCCAAGCCCTGCAGGTAGCCAAGGAGGTAGCATGAGCGCGCCCGAACCGAGCTTCGGCGCCACCGAGGCGGCGCGCCTTTCCCCTGAGCTCCAGCAACTCCTACCAGAGCTTGAGCAAATTATCGCCAAGCTCCGCGGCGGCGAGCTGACCCGTGAGCAGGCCCGCGAGCGCATCGCCGGCGACGAAAGCGGCGACGAAAGGAGGCGATCGTTAGCCAGGATGCCCTTGATGCGCCGATAGCAGAGGAGATGATCGCGCAGGTACTGCAGGCAGCCAGCCGGTTGCGCGCAAGCCTGGGCGAGGATATTGGCATCCATTAACGAGCGTCGCCTGAGGAGAGCATGCAACCAACAGGCCGTGATAGCCGACCACGCGTCGGAGTAGCTACCATCATCGTTGACGGCGAGCGGGTCCTCCTCGGGCTCCGCACCGCGGGGCATGGCGCCGGCACATGGCAGTTTCCTGGGGGCCACCTTGAGTATGGTGAGACGATCGAGGAGTGCGCCCGGCGCGAGGCCCGCGAGGAGACTGGACTGGAGCTTGGCGCATTGCGGCTCGGGCCCTACACCAACGATATCTTCGCCGACGAGAGGCGCCACTACATCACGCTCTTCGTCATTGCCGCGTATGCGGGCGGGACACCCAAAGTCCGCGAGCCCGATAAGTGCGCCCGCTGGGAGTGGTTTCGCTGGGACGTGCTTCCGCACCCGCTCTTTCTGCCAATCAAGAACTTGCTCCGACAGGAAGACGCAAAAGCGTTGTTAGTGTCCGTACAGCGTAGTCCCTAATCGGTAGTCAGCACAGCGAGGGTCTCACCAAGCTAGAAGCCAAGCGACATGGCCAAAAAGGCCGCCTGTAATTGCACTAGGCGACAGTAGACAACCCCAGAATACGGGCTGCCTCAAAGGCCCCGCATCCTGGGGTTGCTGCTTGCCGAAAACCCTCTATAGATCTCCGCGGGAAATGCGTCGCATCTCTGCGCGAGATCTGAAAACAGACAAGTCGCGCAACGCGTCCCGACGTTAGTTCACCGTCAGGGTGCCTTGCATGAGCGGATAGTGGCCGGGGACGGTGCAGATGTAGAGGTAGGAGCCGGCCGCTGGCGCGGTGAAGGTGACACTGCCGCTCTCGCCGCCGTTGAGCACGTTGGTGTTGGCGAGCACGTTGGATCCGTCGGCGGGCAGGTAGTTGTTCTCCAGGCCTGCGGTGAGGCCGGCGTTGGCGACAGCTTGGGCCTCGGCCTCGCCGCCGTTCACCAGCACCCAGTTGTGCTGCTGCACAGCCGAGTTATTGGTGAAGGTCACCGTCACTTCCTGGCCGGCGCTGACCGACAACTCCGTCTTATCGAAGGCGAGGTTCTCCCCGTCGGAGCCGATCTCAATGGTGGTACCGCCCGCCGAGCCACCTGTCGAGCCGCCGCCACCGGCATTATTATTGCCACAAGCGGTCAGCACAAGCGCGGCGCCGAGCAGGATGGACAGCAGGGCCATTCGCAGGTTAGTCTTCATCGAACCCTTCCTTGCTACGAGGCATCTGGTGCTTTTTGTCACAAGGGCTACAAGCCCGCCCTCTGTATAGCACCATCTTGCCGGATGTCAAGCGTATGAGCAGTGTAGAAAGAAGTGTGCCAGTGTGGCATCGTTGAGAGGAGAAAGCGACGTGACCGAACAAGAGATTCGCGATCTGCTGATCGCAGCCCGGACGATCGCCGTCGTCGGGCTGAGCGACAAACCGCAGCGCCCCTCATACGGGGTCGCCGGTTACCTGCAGCAGGCGGGCTACCAGATCATCCCGGTGAACCCGAACCTGCGGGGGCCGGTGCACGGCGTGGCGCCGGTGGCCTCGCTCCGTGAGATACAGGTACCGGTCGATATCGTCCAGATCTTTCGGCGGCCCGAGTACGTGCCAGGCGTCGTAGAGGATGCCATCACCATCGGCGCAGGGGCCATCTGGATGCAGCTTGGGATCGTGCACGAGGAGGCCGCGGCGCGGGCCGCCGCGGCCGGGCTCAAGGTGGTGATGGACAGCTGCATGGCGGTGATGCACCGCCGGCTTATTCCTCGGGCTGCTCGTCCTGTTTCCGCGGGCGGAGGTTAAACTTGGGCCGGCCACCGGGGCGCGCTCGGAAGATGCTGCGCCCGCGTGGGACGCCAGGCGCAGGCGTCGTTTCCTGAGCCTTACGCTCCTCACGACCTGATGGCCGCTGAGGCCTCGCCTCGTCTTGCGGCCCGTCAGAGCGCCGGGCCCGGCGCTCGTCGCGGCCGTAGTCGCCGCGGAAGTCACTCCCCTCGCGCGGTGGGCGCTCATCGTAGCGCCGCGACTCCCGTTCGTCACGGCCGTAGCCGCCACGAGGCGGGCGCTCGTCGCGGCGGGAGTCGCCCCGCTCTCTGGGCCGGCGCTCATCGGAACGCCGGGCCGAGCGCTCATCACGGCCATAGCCGCCGCGGAAGTCGCTCCCCTCGCGCGGTGGGCGCTCATCGCGGCCATAGCCGCCACGAGGCGGGCGCTCATCGCGGCCGTATCCACCACGGGGTGGGCGCTCGTCGTAGCGCCGCGGGCCCCACTCATCACGGCCATAGCCGCCGCGGAAATCGTTCCCCTCGCGCGGCGGGCGATCATCGTAGCGCCGCGGCTCCCGCTCATCGCGCCCGTAGCCGCCACGAGGCGGGCGCTCGTCGCGGCGGAAA
>DAOUGF010000704.1:0-7362 GCA_034429295.1 Chloroflexaceae bacterium | reverse complement strand
TGGCCGCCAGCGGCGTGACGGGCCTGCCCAAGTACATCCTCACCGACGGCCCTGTGGTAACGCCGAAGATCGCCCCCGGCCTGCTCTTCATGGAGGAGCAGCTGCTGGCGTAGGGATGCTATGACCGAGCAAGCGATAGCGCCGATCCTCGAGCTGCGGGCCGTCTCTAAGCGCTACGGCGGCGCTGTCGCGCTCGACAGCGTAGATTTCGACCTGCTGCCCGGCGAGGTCCACGGCCTGATCGGCGAGAACGGCGCCGGCAAGAGCACCCTGATGAAGCTGCTCTCCGGCGTCTATAACGACTACAGCGGCGCGCTGTTGCTCGACGGCCAGCAGCAGCGCTTCGCCTCGCCTGCCGAGGCCCAGGCCCGCGGCATCGGCATGGTCTACCAGGAGCTGAGCGCCTTCCCTCACCTCACGGTGGCTGAGAACCTCTTCAGCCGCCGCCCGCCCCTCCGCCGCGGCCTGATCGACTGGGGCCGCATGATGCGCGAGGCCAGGGAGCAGCTCCGGGCGCTGCAGGTGGATATCGATGTGACCGCCCGCATGGGCGAGCTCTCCGTTGGCACTCAGCAGATCGTCGAGATCGCCCGCGTGATCTTCAGCGGCGCCCGCATCATCATGCTCGACGAGCCCACGTCGGCCCTCTCCCCGCCCGAGACCCGCCGGCTCTTCGAGTTTATCGCCACGCTGAAGGCCCAAGGGCGCACCCTGATCTTCGTCTCCCACTTCCTCGAGGATGTGCTCGAGATCTCAGATCGCATCACCATCCTCAAGAACAGCCGCAAGGTCGCCACGCTCGCGGCCAGCGGCGCCACCAAGCACCAACTCGTTGAGCTGATGATCGGCGCCGATGCCAGGATCCTCCAGCAGATCTACGACGAGGAGACCGGCGCGATCGCCGCCCGCTCCCACCGCAGCCACGGCCCGGCCGTGCTGGAGGTGGAGCGGCTGAGCAAGCCGGGGGCCTTCAGCGAGATCTCGTTCACGCTCCACAGCGGCGAGATCCTGGGGCTCTTCGGCTTTATGGGCGCCGGCCAGATCCAGCTCGCCCGCTGTCTCTTCGGCGCCGAGCGCCCCGCAGCCGGCCAGATCCGCCTGGACGGCAAGCCGCTGGGTCTGAAGAGCACCACCCGCGCTCGCAACGCCGGCATCGCTTATGTGCCGGAGAACCGCCGCGACGCGCTCATGCTCGGCCAGGAGATCTACAAGAACATCACCCTGCCCCACCTGGGCGCGCTGCTCCGCGGGCTGCTGAGCCGGCGCGCCGAGCTGTCGATCGCCCGCGCCCAGAGCGAAAGCCTCGGCGTGCGGCCGGCCCGCCCCGATCTGCCGCTGCTGCCGGTGGGCGCCCTCAGCGGCGGCAACCAGCAGAAGGTGGTGCTCGCCAAGTGGCTCACCCGCCAGCCGCGGGTGCTGATCCTCAACGAGCCGACCCGCGGCATGGACGTGGGCGCCAAAGATGAGGTGATGACGATCGTCCAGCGGCTGCGCGATCAGGGCGTGGCCATCCTGCTGATCTCCACCGAGCCTGAGACGATCCTCAGCATCGCGGACCGGGCTCTGGTGATGAGCAAGGGCGGCATCAGCGCCGAGCTGAGCGGCGAGCAGCTGACCAAAGAGCAGTTGATGAAGCATGCCTGAGGTGAAGATGAGCGATACAGCCTCCGTCGGCAGGCCCCGCGCCCGCCGCAACCCGGCGCTCGATTGGGCGCGTCGCCGCGCCCGTGACCTGGCGCCGTTCCTAACCCTGGTGGTCCTGATGGTCTTCTTCAGCCTCAGCACCAGTAGCTTCCTCAACATCATCAACCTGCGCAACATCCTCGCCCAGATCTCCACCCTGGCCGTCGTTTCCACCGGCGTCACCTTCGTGCTGCTCTGCGGCGAGATCGACCTGAGCATCGCGGCGGTGGCGACGATGACGGGAGCCCTCGCGGGGGTGGCCTTCGGCACCTACGGCCTGCCGAGTTGGCCGGCGATCTTCGTGGGCGCGCTGGCGGCCACGGGGTTGGGGCTGCTCAACGGCTGGGGCACCACGCGCATCGGCCTGCCCTCGTTTATGGCCACCCTGGCCACCCAGCAGATCGCCTCCGGCCTCGGCCTCTACATCACCAAAGGCGAGATCGTCTACACCCTGGCGCCGCCGCTGACCTACCTGGGCGGCGAGTATCTCGGCACCACCGAGCCCTGGCGGCTGCCGGTCGTGATCCTCTGCGGCATCACCGCCCTGCTGGTGGGCCACTTTGTGCTCACCTACACCAAGTTCGGCCGCTACGTCTATATGACCGGCAGCAACCGCGAGGCGGCCCGGCTGAGCGGCATCAACACGAAGCGGATCGTGGCCGCCTGCCTGACGATCTCGGCCTTCACTGCGGGGGTGGCGGGTATGCTCAACACCGGCCGGCTCGGCAGCGCGCAGGGCTATGGCCTGGAGGACATGCTGCTCGACAGCATCTCAGCGGTGGTGCTCGGCGGCACCTCGCTCTTCGGCGGCGAGGGTGGGATCAAGAACACCGTGATCGGCCTGCTGATCTTCGGTGTGCTCAGCAACGGCCTCAACCAGCTGCAGCTCGACATCTACGTGCGCCTCTGGGTTCGTGGCGTCATCCTGCTGATCGCCCTGATCATCAACGTCTACGCCCTCAAGTTCCGCGACAGCGGGAGCAGCGAGTAGAGTAGGGGCGCCCCATCGTGGGCGCCCATGTAAGGACGACGATGGCGCCCGTCGTGGGCGCCCATGAGAACAACGACGGCGCCCCGTCGTGGGCGCCCATGAGAACAACGACGGTGCCCCGTCGTGGGCGCCCCGTGAGGATTGCCGATGAGCTACTACGCCCTCGACGAGCGCACGGCGATCGACTACGCCCGCGGCTGCGCGGCCATCCACGGGCTGCTGCCGCCCGACGGGCCGCTCCGCTGCGAGGAGATCGGCGACGGCAACCTGAACCTGATCTTCCGTATCGCCGACGCCGACGGCCGCTCGGTGATCATCAAGCAGGCTTTGCCATATGTACGTTTGGTCGGCGAGTCCTGGCCTCTCTCGCCCGAGCGGGCCCGTATCGAGAGCGACGCCCTGCTGGTGCAGGCCCGCCTCTGCCCCGAACTGGTGCCGCGGCTCTACCACTACGACCCGGCGCTCTACCTGACGGTGATGGAAGATCTGCGCGACGCGGTGATCATGCGCAAGGGCCTGATCGCCGGCCGCCGCTACCCCGGCTTCGCCGCCCAGATCGCCGAGTTCCTCGCCCAGACGCTCTTCAAGACCTCGGACCTTTACCTGGACAGCGGTGCCAAGAAGGCCGAGTTAGCCCGCTTCATCAACCCCGAGCTCTGTAAGCTCACCGAGGATGTGATCTTCACCGAGCCCTACCTGGCCGATGCGCCCAACAACCGCCACAACCCGCTCATCGACGCCGGCCAGATCGCCGCGCTGCGAGCCAACCAGGAGTTGCTGCGCGAGGTGCGCTGGCTGAAGTGGGCCTTCATGACCCGCGCCGAGGCCCTCATCCACGGCGACCTGCACACCGGCAGCATCATGGTCACCGATGAGCGGGCCTGGGTGATCGACCCGGAGTTCGCCTACTACGGCCCCATGGGCTTCGATGTCGGCGCGGTGCTCGGCAACCTCGCCCTGAGCTACGCCTCCCACCTGGCCCACAGCCCCGACCCCGAGCGGCGCGCCGACTATCAGGAGTACCTGCTGCAGACGATCGGCGAGGTCTGGGAGCTGTTCGCTGCCCGCTTCGACACCCTCTGGCGCGAGCACGACCCGGCGACCCCCGAGGCGTTCCGCCGCTCGTTCCTGCTCGCCCTGCTGCGCGATTCGATCGGCTTCGCCGCCTGCAAGATGATCCGGCGCATCCTCGGCGTCGCCCACGTGATCGACCTTGAGCAGATCGCCGACCCGGCGGAGCGGGCCCGCGCCGAGAGTTGGACGCTCTCGATCGCCGAGCAGATGCTGCTGCAGCGCGCCTCGGTTGCCAGCAGCGCCGAGCTTGTTGCCCTCATCCGCGCCGTCCCAGAGCCGTAGTTCGCCGTCCGTGGTTGGCAGACCGGCGCCGCTGCACCGCTCGCGGCCCCGCGCCAGGGTGCGCTGCCCGCCCATTACCTGCTCATCCTGATGACGCTCAGCTTCCTGGCGATCACCACAGCGATGATGTTCGGGTAGTGCTGTCTTGCACAAAAAAACCTGGATCGTGTACACTTGATCGCGAGCGCGGCGGCTGTCCAGTAAGCCGCCGCGCTGCTCATGCTGTCCACCCTAGTTCCCGTACAGCGTAGTCCGTAGTCGGTAGTCCGTACAGCGAGAGCCTCACAAAGCCAGAGAGCCAGGTGACATGGCCAAAAGGTCGCCTGATATTGCACTCGTTGTGCAGTTCGGAAGTGGTTGGGGTTGGGCGACGACCGACCACAGATGACAGACCAGCGTCGGGCAGACTGCGGGCGGTCGTCTGTCGTCGGTGGTCCCAATCAGCAGTTCACTGAGGAAGTCTGTTCTAGTACGTGCGGATACAGTGGCTTACATACACGCTCTGCGTGACCCTGCTTGCCCTCGCCGCGACTACCCTGCTCCCGCGGGCCGCGGCCCAGCCTCAGGAGCGCTGCTTCCCTGAGACCGGCTTCTGCATCAGCGGGCCCATCCGGGCCTTCTGGGAGCGGAACGGCGGCCTGCCGATCTTCGGCTACCCGATCGGCCCGCAGCAGGTCCAGGTGGTAGAGGGTCGCATGCTGCAGGTGCAGCAGTTCGAGCGCACCCGCCTGGAGTTGCACCCCGAGAATCCGCCCCCATACGATGTGCTGATGGGCCGTCTCGGCGCCGATAGGCTGGCTCAGGAGGGCCGCGACTGGGAGCGCTTCCCGAAGAGCGAGCCGCGGGCCGCTTGCCGCTTCTTCGCCGAGACGGGCCACAACCTCTGTGGCGCCTTTCTGGCCTACTGGCGGGCCGGCGGCCTCGAGCTGGATGGGCAGCCTGGCTTCAGCGAGGCCGAGAGCCTGGCTCTTTTTGGGCTGCCATTGAGCGACGAGCAGCGTGAGCCGCTCGCCGACGCCACCTACACGGTACAGTGGTTCGAGCGGGCCCGCTTCGAGCTCCACCCCGAGCTCGGGCCGGATGTCGTGCTGCTCGGGCTGCTCGGCAGCGAGATTGGCGTCGCCGTCGAGCACGCGCCGGTGACGCTGGTTGACCGCACACAGGATTATCAGGCGCTGGGCTACCCCGATCAGCGCAAGATTGTACGCGACAGGGACGGAGCGCTGTACGTGGCCTACCGTAAACGCTACGATGGCCTCTACCGCATCTTCGTGGCCCGCTCGACCGACTACGGCGCCAGCTGGAGCGTGCTGAACGAGGGCCGGCCGATCGAGGATGTGGGCAGCTACCAGCAGCGCGTCCCGGCGATCGCGATCGATGCCGAGGACACCCTCCACGTCGTTTGGTACGGCACCGATCCGCAGCATCCTGGCGAGAACGAGCGGCAGATCAAATATACCCAGTCCCGCGATGGCGGCGCCACCTGGACGCCCTGGATCAATGTGGCGACGGTGCCGGGCCACGCCGGCGAAGCGCGCTGGCAGGAGCACCCGGCGGTCTACGCCCGCGGCACGACGCTGACGATCGTCTGGGAAGGCTTCGATGAGCAGTCGGGCGGCGAGGAGCGGATCAAGCTGACCCGCTCGATCGACGGCGGCCGCACCTGGATGCAGTGGCAGAACGTGGCGCCGCCCTCCAGCAACGGCTACAGCCGCCCCGCCGTGGTGGGGGCCAGCGATGGCCGGAGCCTCTATCTGCTTGCCTATGCCGAGCGAGGCCCCGTGCGGCAGATCGTCTGGACACGGTCGACCGACGGCGGCCGCACCTGGGCGCCCTGGGCGGAGGTGGCGCCCAGCCCCGTGGATCAGCGGCACCTCTCGCTGGCGATCGACGGGGCTGATCGGCTGCACGCGGTCTGGCGACAGCAGACCGGTGGGCCGAACACGCAGGTAGTCTACGCCAGCTATGACGGGCGCGCCTGGAGCCGCCCTGAGCCGGTCGCGCCAAGCGATAAGTTCCAGTTCTTCCCGAGCATCGCCGTGACGGGCCCCGATACGCTGCAGGTCGTCTGGACCGAGACAAGCGATGAGTCTGGCTATCCTCAGGACGACCCGAAGAGCGGGCAAGTTGTGGGGACATTCCGCCAGGCTGGGCAGGGCTGGGGGCCGCGACGGGTGCTGAGCCCCGAGGGGCAGTCGGCGATCTACGGGAGCCTGCGGGCGGGCCGGCCGAGCGACGGCGGGCTGGCCGATGTGGTCTGGATGGATACGAGCGATCCGCAGAACCGCTATATCAGGCACACCACCTTCGGCGCGCCGTAGTGCCCGTACAGCGTAGCCCGTACAGCGAGAGCCTCACAAAGTCAGAGAGCCAGGCACATGGCCATAAAGGCCGCCTGAAATTGCACTAGGGCGTCACTCTCATCGCCCGGGGCGGTGGCGCCTCCACGCCCCGTCGTCGGCTTTGAGCTCCAGGGGCGAGGCCTCTGGCGCGAGGGTGTCGGGGGCGCGCGTACCCCCCTGACAAATCAAACGGGGCGTGGGGTGCCTCACATCACCCCGCGGCCCGTCCCACAATGGTGAACAGCAGCCAGAGCCCGTAGCCGATGGCCACGAGCCCCACCGCCAGCAGCAGCCCGTCCAGCAGGCGCACGGCCCGCGCGGGCGGGCTCAGATCCAGCACGATCCCCCGCACGCCGAGGAGCGAGTGGGTTACCACAAAGACCAGGAAGAGCCCCTCCATCAGCGGGATCAGCGGGTTGGCGTAGTAGGCCACGATGTCGGCGTAGCTGAGCAGGCCCTCTGCTGCGACCAGATGGTTCACGATCAGGTGGAGGATCAGGATGCCGAAGATCAGCACGCCCGTGAGCAGCTTTGCCGCCCAGAGCCAGCCCTGCTCGTGCGCGCGCCGCGATTCTGTCAGTTCCATATGCTCCTCTGGGCGGCGCTAAAACATGCGCGCCGCGAATACAAGGCTGCCAACGACCGAGGCCAGCAGGACGATCCCGAAGAGCAGCCGCTGGTGGCGCACGCCGATGCCGATGCTCGTCGCGGCCACCCGCAGGCCGTTGAGCCCGTGGAACAGCCCGCCGGCCACCACCAGCAGTTCGCCGGCGAGCACCGGCGGCGATTTCGCGAAGGCGATAAAGCGGTCGTAGGCCTCAGGCCCCTGGGCGAGCAGGCCGAGCACGGCCAGGTGCATAAACAGGTACAGCGTGAGCCCAAGCCCGCTGATCCGGTTCAGGATGAAGGCCCAGGTTCCGAGCTGGCGGCCCCGCGGGTCAACCCAACGCGCCGCCCGCGTGATTCGTCGTGATCGTGATACTTCCATAA
>DAOUGF010000703.1:0-14857 GCA_034429295.1 Chloroflexaceae bacterium | reverse complement strand
CGAGGACGCGTTCGTTCACGGCGATTACGCGCAATCCGCCGAGCACTATGAGCGGAGTCTCCGCCTGTTTCAGCGCCTGGGCGATAGACGCAATGCGGCCTGGGCCCACTGCGGCGTCGGGGAGGCGCGCTGGTACCTGCGTGATCGTGTCAGTGCGCAGCGGCATTATGAGCAGAGCTATCAGCTATTCACGGATCTCGATACCCGCCTGGGCATCGGCATGGTGGCGCATCACCTCGGCCAGGTCGCCCGCGACAACGCCGATGACGCACGGGCAGAAGCCCTCCTGCTCCAGAGTCTCAGCATTATGCAGTCGCTCAACCGGGAAGAGATGGTTGGCCGGTGTCTGGCTGATCTCGCTGGCGTTGCGCTTGTGCGACAGCAGCCAGCCCATGCCGTGCGTCTGCTTGCCGCAGCAACGACGATCTTCGCAGCGCTCCCACCCTTCCTCGCGCCGGCACACCGAGAAGAGTATGACGCATTTCTCCAGGCTGCTCGGGCGAGCATGGGCGCTGATGCGTTCGCAGCTCTGTGGAGCCAGGGTCAGCAGATGGGGATTGATGAACTGATCGCGCGCTTCTGCGCCGGCGATATGGATGAAGAGGCGCTCCCTTGAGCATCCACGCGGCGAGCTAGTGTGCACACATCAAACAGCTCGAAAGGCGCCTTTGGTTCTGGAGGGTCAAAGGAATAATGCCACATAAGTTACAGATGAGCGAGAAACAACGATTATTCTTCCCAAACATTTACCCGTGCCTGCGACGAACAGAAGCTCACAGGGGATGTGCCCGAAACAACGGGCCGCCGGGATTTCCCCGGCGGCCCGCTGCATGAACGTGGGAACCGTCACTGTCTCTGCCGCGGTCAGTTTCCTATTGAGAATTTCTGCACCTGCTGAAGCGCATCTTCAGGGGAGCGGGCAGTCGCGAGTCCCTTGAGCTCCACGCCTAGATGGCTCAGGGTCTGTGCCACCTCAGCGCTAATACCCGTGATCGTCACATCGCACCCTAGCAGCCGAATGGCCTGGGCGATCTTCAGAAGGCCCTGCGCTACCCCGGTATCAACAAGGCTGACGCCGGCGATGTCGAGGATGACGAGGCGCGCCCGCTGCGCAGCCACGGCCCCAAGCAGCCGATCAGTGAGCGCAGTCACGCGCCGGGTATCAAGCGTCCCGACGACCGGCGCAAGCAGCGTACCAGCGGCCAGGCTAATCACTGGGATTTCGAGTTCAGCCACCAGATCGAGCAACCGCTGTTGTTCAGCGTTGCGCGCCTCCAAGTCAGCGCTACGCTGCTCGGCGATGCTCGCTTGTTTTGCGGCCTCGATCCGGGCCTCCTCGGCGCGGCGCGCATTGTTTTGTGCGATGTTCAGCGCCGTCTGCACAACCATCTTGGCGAGCACCATCCCGCCGAGGATGACGGCGCTGACCAGAATGGTAATCACGTCCGCGTAAGGGTTAGGCCGCAGATCGAGCAGAAACAGGTTTGTGGCTATGAGAGTCACCACCCCGGCGCCCGCAATGGTGAGCGGGCCGGCCATAATGAGCGCCAGCACGGCCGGCATAAACAGGACCGGAGAAAACTCTCCGCGGCTCTGTGCGTCAAAGACCAGAACGGCCACACTCAGCAGGACCGAAAAGGCGACCGCCACGTAGCGCATCCAGTCCCATCCGCGCCAGTAGCCGAAAAATATACTTCCGGGGATGAGCGTTCCAACAACGGCAAATCCGATCAGGCTGACGTTCTGAGCTATCGCGGAGATCAGGAGCACCGCAATACCGGCAATCACCTGCAAGCCAAGGACGCCCAGCGTCGCCTGCCGCTCCGTGATTGGTAGACTGTACATTATTGCCTCCCAGAGAGGATAGCGTGCTTCAGGCGCATGGAGGGTCGTACGGCAGCGACAGCATCTCGCGAGGGAGGAGTGCGACCAGTTCGATCACACGGCTCACGCGCTCCGGCCGGTAGCGAACCTTTGCGAGCCAATGGCGCTCACTTGAAACAGCGAACGGTTGATAATGTTTCTGGAGCCAGATCTCCCCGCGCGTCAGGGCCGCCTCAGCCTGCTCTGACAGCAGCTTGGCAAGCCAGAGAGTGCGGAGTGCCAGCACCGCATACGCAGTGTTCTCGAACGTCGAACTCCCGCCATCGCCCCAACCACCATCACGGTGCTGATGCGCCAGAATCCCTTCCCGGCAGGTGATGAGCGCAGGCTGGTGCCCCGATGGTATGAGGGCCAAGATTACCTGCCAAGTCGAATAGAGCGGAGCACCATTCCACTTATCACTGATCCAGAGGCCATCAGCGCCTTGGCGATCTAACAGCCAACTATCAAACGCCGCTGTTGGCTGGCCGGACAGGACCCGGCATTGCACTGCGCGCGCTGTTGTGATAACCGAGGGCTGCAGTTCGCCCTCATAGGTTTGATAGTGGTTGTCAGACGCGAAGACATTGAGCCGCGCCATATCTGGGGCGCGTCGTGATGCGTGTAACACGGCGAGAGCCGCTGCTGTATCATCGGCGTCGGGGGTAAATGTATCGTTGAACCCGACCCCCTGCTGCCGTAGCAACTGGTCGAGTGAGTCAATATGTGGGGCAATCGTATCGCGTAGCCGCGGATGGTTAAGCAAACCAACACTCCATAGTGTATGGAGCGCATAGGTCTGCTCAAACCGATCTATTGGCCAGGCGGTCGGCATGACGCCAGGAATGCCAGTGCCGGTTGCCTGGCTTGCTGCTTCCAAATACTCCAGCGCACGTGCGCGCGCCGCATGGAGCGTCGGATCAGCCTTTGTCGCGTGCAACCAAGCCACTGTTGCTGCAGGGCTGCTGCCGATGCCACCATGTTGATCTACGACGCTCAAGTCCGGTGACGATCCGCCCCACGCCTCCCAGGAATGGACAGCAGGTGTGCCGGCGCCCGGCCGTAGCCGCATGAGCCCAGCTCGTCGCGGCGCCCCAATCGTATCGAGCGAGGCTGCCGCAACCTGCGGGATCGGCAGATCTGCGTGGAGCGCCTGTTCGGTTAAATATGGGACAATCAGCTCGATCCCCACGGGGAGATCGTCGGGGAGTGGCAGGTTCCAATCGCTGACCGAGCGGCGTAAAAATGCCAGCCCGGCCTGAAGCGCGTTGAGCTCATCCTTCCGCTGCCCATATTTATGAAGCGCCAGAAGAGCCGCTAGTGTTGGCACCTCGCGTGTGCGCGGCCCCCACGCCGGGTCGCCCCATCCCCCATCAGTCGCCTGCACTGACAACAACCACTCCAGGGCCGGCCAGATATTGCTGCCAGGGGGTGCTAGATATAAGGCCTGTGCGGTGTCATAGGCCGAGGGCGACATCAAACCGCCGGAACGCCCAAGATCGGACAGGATGGACTCCAGGTGCCTCAGTAGTATTGCGGTTTCCAGGTGCCACCTCTAGCTGTGTTCAAAGCACGGATGCGATGCGTTGAGGGATATCAACTGGTTATCGCTTTTGCCCTTTTCGCTGGAGGACGTGCTGGTGAAACCGGTAATCGAGTAATGACCCTTGCTCGTTCCGCCAATGGTCCGGTGTCCACAAACCGCCGTCCAGCCGCACTATAACCCAATGCCATTACCATGCTTAACCGCTTATAAACCGCCATCGGTTCATGGCTTCAGGAAGCCATGAGAGTATCCTATAACGTTTATAGTAGCCAAGTCAGTCACACCAGAGCAGACGATAACGATGCGGGATAAGAGACAATGGGGCGGTCGTGCGAGGGATCATCAGGAAGCCCGAAGGCGTTGATGGGTTTCGATGCATGGCAAGAACTTGTTCTGCAATGATCGGGATGGGGATCAGCAGGTTGCCCTTTTCCTTCCTGATGCGGTAGAGGCCAGCCTTGGCAGGCTGAGGAACTATCTACTACATACTATAGCACAGACCTGGCCGGCTTGCAGCCAGGTCTGTGCGTGACAGGGCACACAAATCGGGATTAGCGCAGATCTTGCTCCAGGAAGCGTGTTGCCTTCTTCTCATCGAGATCGAGGATGACCAGGGCGTTATCAGGCTGGCGGGCGAGAATTGCCCCGAGCTCGGCCTGGAAGTCGAAGCCAGGCTCACTGAACGCCCGATCGGCGAGGTCGCCCAGCTCTTCCTGGCCAGCAATCAGTGCGACACGCTGTCCGAGGGTCGTCCCGATGGCGGTCGCACCTCTCATGAGGCCATCGCTCGTGTCCACCATCACCAGCGCCGACGTGGGATCGGTGATCTCCGGGTGGAGCGCGTAGATCACCGCGGCAGCATCAGGAATCCCGACATCGGGCTCGCCACCCAGCGTGAGCGCCTGGGTGTAAGCGTTGAAGACATTGAGTAGAAGCGTGCCCAGCGCATCCTTGCGGCGCTGCAGATCCCGTGCGAAACGTTTCGGGTCAACGCGCACCTGGTCGAAGGCGTCGAGCGTTACGAGCTCCACCTTCATCGTGCTGCCCAGCACGATTTCGAGCGCGCTCGGGTCATCGTAGATGTTGAACTCCGCGTCCGGGGTGACATTCCCTCGCGTGCCGCCGCCCAGGGCAATCAGCCGCACACCGGCGAGGTCGGCCGGAAAGCGCTGCACAGCCTGCGCAAAATTCGTCAGCGGGCCGAGCGCAATGAAGACCGTGCCGGGATTCTTGCGAGCCTGCGCGGCGATGGCTGCAGGAGCATCGGTGGGAAGGTTGGAGATGTTAACGGGTTGCTGCTGGAACCAGAGCCCATCAGGGCCGTGGACGAGCGCGCCCGTGCGGATGCGGTTGCCGGTCAGCGGCTGTGCGGCGCCTATGGTCACAGGGTAGTTCTTGCGAGCAGCTGCGAAGAGGGTGAGCAGGTTCCTGGTGGCGTTCTCAACCGTGGTATTCCCCTGCACCGTGCTGAAACCGGCGAGCTTCACATTGCGCTGCTCCAGCAGCCAGGCGATAGCGATCGCATCATCAGCGCCGATGTCGGTATCGACAAATACCTCGGGGATGGAGCGGGAGGCATTCGTACTGGCGGGAATGAGGGCGAACAGGGTGAGGAGGAGCAGGGCGAGCAAGGCGAGACGTTTCGTTGGACGCGGGGGCATCGGAGACTCCTTGGGTGGAACATTGGTGCTGGGCTGTAGCGCCGTACGACCACAGTGCCACTATTATTATTGATAGTAGTTATAGCAGAAAAGTAATACGGCGGCTACGGGCTATTGTTCTCATTTTCTTTAAGTACCTAGCACATTGAGCCTGCCATACTCCTGTTCATCGTGGAAACCACGGAACGCACGATACACGCCTCCAAACGTTGATGAGCCCTGTCGCCGGCAGGCACGACACAACGACGGAGGAAGCCCATCCGCTTGCGCTGGAGTAGTTCATTCCTGTGAACGTTCGATGGCATCAAGCCAGGGCACGAGCTCCGCAAGATTGCGTAGGTACGGCTCCGGCGGCGCCTTGCCAGCACTCGATCGGTAGATACACACGGCCCGCATACCTACCTTTCGTGCTCCAATAACATTTTCGAAATCATCATCCACAAGCACACATGCTTCCGGCGGCTCGCCCAATTGGCGAGCCACGTGAAGATATGCCTCTGGATGTGGTTTGAGGTGCCCGACCGCGGCCGCAGAGACAATAGCATCAAACCATGCTGCGGTGATTCCGGCACTTTCTAGGACACGTTCAATACTTGAGAGCTCGAAGTTGGTGAGGATCGCTAGACGAAGTCCTCGCCCCTTGAGCGCTGCAAGCGTTTCAAGCGTGTCGTCGTATACCTGAAACGCAGTATGATACTGCATTCCAAGCTCATTCACCAGGCGCGGAATGAGCGCCTCATCAAGCCCGTAGCGCCTGACGAGTGTAGTCCAGTACGTTGTCCAGAATGCCGGCTCATCGGCCGGCGTCGCGGGAAATCCGCCGTCCCACGATTGCCAGAACTGGATCAGATCAATAGCCGGCTCGGAGACAATGCTTTGAAAGCGCCGAATAAGCGGCGCGGGGTCGATACGGACGAGCGTGTGGTCCCGGTCAAAGATGATAGTGCTCGGCTTCACGTTTACCCTGTGGCAGGGAACCACATCCCAAGGCGCTGCTCCCCGAGGCCGACGATAACGCCATCGCGCCGCACGACCTCCTCGCGTAAGAGCGCCTGGTCGATCCCCTCGTAGCTTCTCCCACCTTCCGTGCGCCGTGCCTGCAACTCCTCAGCGATCCTCGCCCAATCCGCGCGGCTGAGCCGCAACGGTGAATTCGCCGACCAGAAGCACTCAGCGGTTCCAGCCAGGAACGGGGCCTTAAGCAGGGCATAGCGGGGCCGGCCTGAACCAACAGCCACCTGAAGCGGCGGAAGATCAACTCCGTAGAAAGCGGTCGCCAGCTCCTCCCGGCTCGGCATACGCTTCAGCTCCTGGCCAAGCCGGTAGCCCCACTGGGCTTCCTCCACCGCTGGATCAACCCAGGCGCCGCGGAAGAGGTAGACCAGCGTGCGGTTGCCTGCGGCCGTTGCGGTATGCAGCTCATCAATGCCCTGCCGATCGAGTTGCAGGGCCTCAGCGATCGCGTCAAGGTCGCCGGCGACGCGAACCCGAAGCTGCTCCCGCGCATACCAGGATCGGCGCACCTCGCCGAGCACCAGGTCGCGCATCAAGCGCTGGGCCAGCATCAGATAGTCGGGACCGCGATCTGTTGGCAGCCGGGCCGACACGATGATCGACTGCACTCCGAGAGCGTACACATGCTCGAGCATCGCCCGGTGCACGCCCTCAGCCCAGCTAAAGTAGCCTGGCAGGTCTTCTCGCTTTTCGAGCCGACCTCCATCAGCGATGTAGGCGCGTCGGGTACCGCCGGCGGCAATGATCCAGGTTGCAGCGCGTTCAGGCATTGCCTATTCTCCTGGTGCTATGGGCAGGGCCAGACATGCATGGAATCTTGCCAGGCACTACCGTGGAGTTACCCGCATCCAGACAGTGCGATCCGGTTTGAGGGTGAGCCCAACATCAGGTTTCGGCGCTGGGCCATCGAGATCATACATGTGTCGCTGTGCCATCATTGCCAGCACAATTTGCGCTTCCATCATGGCAAAGGCATTCCCGATGCACTGGCGGGGCCCGCCGCTAAATGGGAAGTAGGCAAACCTCGGGCGGCGAACGTCTAGTTCGGGATCAAAGCGCTCCGGGCGAAACTCATCGGGCTCGTCCCATAGCTCAGGCAGGCGGTGCGTCACGAGCGGGCTCAGATAGACGCGCTGGCGAGCCGGAACATGATACTCACCCAGGGTGTCGGGCTGCGTGGCGGTACGCCAGAAAATCCAGATCGGCGGATAGAGGCGCAAGGTCTCCTCAATCACCTGCCGGGTGTAGCGCAGCTGTGACAGATCCTCAGCGGTCGGCGGCCGCGAGCCGAGCACGCGATCGACTTCCTCGTAGAGTTGCGCACGCACGTTGGGATACTGACCGAGCAGCGACCAGGTCCAGGCCAGCGCAAGCGACGTCGTTTCGAAACCGGCGAGAAACAGGCTAATCACTTGATCGCGGAGTTGCCGATCACTGAGCCGCTCTCCGGTCTCGGCATCCTCGGCATGGATAAGCAAGTCAAGCAGATCCGGCTGATCGGGCTGCGTGTGCTTCCTGTCATTAATAATGCCGTAAATAAGCTCGTCAAGCTCGGCCTGGGCTTGGCGAAAACGCCTGTTTCCCGGGGTTTGCCACGTACTCGGAACACGAATGGGGCTGAGCGCTCTGCGACTGAGATAAGAGATGGCGATCGAGCTAGAGCGCTCAATCATCGCTGCATCGCCCCGTACCGTTGAGCCGAAGAAGACGCGGGCAGCCACCTCCATCGTGATGCGGTTCAACTGGGGCTGTAGCGCGATCCGCCCCTGCGATGGCAGCTCATCGAGCGTGCGGCCAACCACATCAACAACCGTTGATACCACCCCAGCAATCGCCTTCCGATGGAAGGCCGGCTGCATAATCCGCCGCTGCCTCAGCCACACCTCTCCGTCACTTGCGACAAGTCCATCGCCGAGAAACACCTTTAGCGCTTCGGGGCTATTACCCTTCAGGTAGGTTCTTGCTCGATCCACAAGGACCAACTTGATCAAGTCAGGATGTGTCACGAGATAGCCACTCAGCGGCCCGAGGGAGAGATTGACGACATCACCGTACTGTGCTGCAGCGCGGACAAAACCAAGACGATCAGCGAGGAACGCCGGCAACGAGCCAAGCCAGGGCATCCCCTTGGGGCCCAGGGGTATGCGAGTCAAAAACGTGGTCATGGTTGTTTCTACGATGCTCCATGGCAATGCGCCACTACCTGGTGGCTAGCGCGATCACGGCCAGATAGGTCCAGCGTTTCCACATGGCCAGACCTACCCGATATGCAGTATTGCACCCCACCCCAGGGCCTAGTGTACCACTAGTGAGTTTCGACGAAGGTAAGCGTGGCAAACGAGGCAGGACTGACGCAACGTCAAAGGGTGCAAGCGCTTCGCGCCACTGCGTCAGGCCGCCCTCGCTCCTCGGGCCCGCGTCGTGCCGGCGCGCCCCGCTCCCCGACGGCAGGGCGCTGCCCCTACTACCTGCACGGTGTGTGATCTTGCGAGCGGGCTCCGCCCCTCCCGCTCCCCGCCAAAGGGGACGTTTGCTCTCGGCGTTGCGGCTTCTTGGGGCGCTACTCCATGCCCCTACCACCTGCACGGTGCGTGATCTTGCGAGCGGGCTCCGCCCCTCCCGCTCCCCGCCAAAGGGGGCGGCTGCCCCCTTGGAACCCCCGAAGCCGACGCCCGCCTCAGTCCGCATGCCATCGCTGCATGCCCCTCGGCGCCGAGAGCGGGAGTAGCCCGTCGTGCCGGCGGCAGCTGCCCCGTAGTTTCGCGTCTTCAGTTTCGCGCCTTCGCGCCTTCGTTTCGTGTTTTTCGCGGCAAAGCTTTCGCGAAATTCGCGATCCAAACGCCCTCCCGCGAAATTCGCGATCCAAACGCCCCCTCAGGCCGCGGCGGCCCCGCCGAGGTAGGCGTCGCGGATCTGGGGGTCGTTGCGGAGGGCTGCCGCAGGACCGTGCAGCGCGATGCGCCCCGTCTGCAGGACGTAGGCGTAGTCGGCGATCTGCAGTGCAAGGTCGGCGCTCTGCTCCACCATCAGCACCGAGACGCCCTGGCGGTTGATCGCTTGGATCAGCTCTAGCACCCGCTCGACGTAGAGCGGCGAGAGCCCCATCGTCGGCTCGTCCATCACGATCAGCCGCGGGCGCCCCATCAGCGCGCGGGCCATCGCCAGCATCTGCTGCTCGCCGCCCGAGAGCGTGCCGCCCCGCTGGGCCAGCCGCTCCCGCAGCCGCGGGAAGAGCTCAAGCACGCGCTCCATATCCTCGGCGATGGCCGCCCGGTCGCGGCGGGCGTACGCGCCCATCAGCAGGTTCTCGCGCACCGTCATCAGCGGGAAGATCCGGCGGGCCTCGGGCACCGAGCCCACACCGCGGCGCACGATCCATGGCGTCGGGCGACCCGTCAGCTCCTCGCCGGCCAGGCGCACACTGCCGGCCCGCGGGCGCACCAGGCCGAGGATCACCTTCATCGTGGTGCTCTTGCCGCTGGCGTTGCCGCCGAGCAGGCAGACGATCTGCCCCTCGCGCACGTCGAGGTCGAAGCCGAAGTGCACCTGCACCGGCCCGTAGAAGGTCTCGATCCCTCGCAGCTCCAGCAGCGCGCTCATGCCGCCACCTCCAGGCTCGCGGCGGGCGGCGCGGCGCGGCTCCCGTCCTCCTCTGGCGCCGCTTGGGCGTGACGCCGGCCAAGGTAGGCGGCGATCACCTGCGGATCGTCGCGCACCGCCTGAGGTGGCCCCTCGGCGATCTTCGCGCCGCCGTCGAGGACGGCCACCCGGTCGGAGAGCCGCATCACGAGGTCGAGCTTATGCTCGATCAGCAGGATGGTCAGGCCCTGGGCTTTGAGGCCAGCGATCAGCTCAAGCATCTCGGCCGTCTCGCTCGGGTTCATACCGGCGGTGGGCTCGTCGAGCAGCAGCAGGCGCGGGCGCAGCGCCAGGGCCCTGGCGATCTCCACCCGGCGGCGGTTGGCGTAGGAGAGGCTGTGGGCCGGCTGGTCGGCCCGCGGCAGCAGGCGCTCGCCGAACAGCGCCAGGATCGCATCGACCTCAGCGCGCAGCTGTGCCTCCTCCTCACGCACGGCGCGGGGCCGGACGAGAGCGAGGGCCAGCTCGGCGATGGGGCCGATAATGGGCAGGCCGGGGCGGGCAGCCCGCAGCCTGGTATGGGCGCCCACCAGCACGTTGTCGCGCACACTCAGGTTGCCGAAGACGCGGCCATGCTGGAAGGTGCGGGCCAGGCCGAGGGCGGCGATCCGGGCGGGGCCGAGGCCGCCGATCGGCCGACCGTCGAGGCGCACCTCGCCCGCGTCGGGGGTGTCGAGGCCGCTGATCAGGTTGAAGAGCGTGGTCTTGCCCGCGCCATTCGGCCCGATAATGCTCAGCAACTCGCCTTCGGCGAGCGTGAGGCTCAGGTCGTCCACCGCGGTGAGGCCGCCGAAGCGGCGGGTGAGATTAGCGATCTCGAGCAGCGTCATCAGACCGTCCCCAGCAGGCCTTGGGGCCTGAAGCGCACGAGCAACAGCAGCACGAGGCCGTAGAAGAGCATGCGACTCTCGCCGAGGAAGCGCAGCAGCTCGGGGGCGACGATCAGGGTCGTGGCGCCGAGCACCGCGCCGAGGGCGTTGCCCATCCCGCCGAGGATCGCCATCGTCAGGCCGAGGATGGAGATCGCGCTGCCGAAGGTCTCGTGGTTGATGTAGGAGTACATGTGAGCGGTGACGGCCCCGCTGATCCCGGCCGTGAAGCCGCCCACGGCGAAGGCCAGCGCCTTGTAGCGATTCAGGCTCACGCCGTAGCTCTGGGCCGCCACCTCGTCGTCGCGGATGGCCCGCAGCGTGCGGCCGAGGTGGGATCGATCGAGGCGGGCGTGGGCCAGCAGGGCGATGAGGAGCGCGCCGAGGCTCAGCCAGTAGATCGCGGAGGCGGTGACAAGCGGCTGGCCGAAGAGGGAGAGAGTCGGCACGCCGCTGAGGCCGATCGGGCCGTTGGTGAGGCCCTGCCAGTTCAGGATGGTGAGGGTGACGATCTCGCCGATGCCGAGGGTGGCGATCGCCACGTAGTGGCCGCGCAGCCTGAAGGCGGGGAAGACCAGCAGCGCCGCCAGGCCCGCAGTGATCGCGCCGGCCGCAAGGATGGCCAGTTCTACCGGCCAGCCCAGGCGCATCGCCAGGAGCGCCGAGGCGTAGCCGCCGATGGCCAGCAGCCCGGCGTGGCCCAACGAGGTCTGCCCGGCGGCGCCTGAGACGAAGGTGAGGCTGAGGGCGAGCAGGCCGTAGAGCCAGGCGTTCACGAGCGTCTGCAGGACGTAGGGGTTGCGCACGAGCAGCGGGAGCGCGAGGGCCGCGGCGCCGAGCGCCCAGAGCGCCCAAGGCGGCAGGCGCACGGGGCGGCCGGTGGCGATGAAGGTGCCGGTCATCGGCTCGGGAGGCAGGCCGCGCCGATCGCCGAAGAGGCCGCTCGGCCTGAACACCAGCACGCCGATCAGGATAGCGAAAGCGAAGAGGTTGCGGTAGCTCGCGCCGAAGGCGGCCACGCCAAAGCTCTCGATCAGGCCGAGGATCAGGCTGCCGACGATCGCGCCGGGGATGCTGCCCATGCCGCCGAGCAGCGCCGCGGCGAAGCCCTTCAGCGTGGCCTGGAAGCCCATGGTCGGGTAGACGCTGGAGAAGTACATGCCCACCAGGGCGCCGGCCACGCCGCCGAGAGCCGAGGCCACGGCGAAGGTGACGAGGTTCACCCGGTGGACGTCCACGCCCATCTGTTGGGCGGCCTCGCGATCCTGGGCGGTGGCCCGCACGGCCCAGCCGAGGCGACTGAAGCGCAGGAAGGCCCAGAGCGCGGCGCCGGCGGCCAGACTCACCCCGGCGATCAGCAGATCGAGGTAGCCGACGCTCACGCCCGCCACCTGGATACGATCGGCCGGCAGCGGGCTGGGGAAGGCCTGGGGGAAGGGGCCGAAGATCAACTGGGCGAGCTGATCGAGCATGAAGCTGATGCCGATCGTGGCGAGCAGCGGCGCGATGCGGGCCCTATCGCCGAGGCCGCGCAGGGCGAAGCGCTCGATCAGCGCGCCCAGCAGGGCGCTGGCCGCAGCCGCGGCAGGGAGCGCGGCCCACAGCGGCAGGCCCAGGCGGACGACGCAGAGCCAGCCCACGTAGGCGCCGGCCATGTAGACCGAGCCGTGGGCGAAGTTGATCAGCCCGGCCACGCCGAAGATCAGCGCCAAGCCTACGGCCACCAGCGCGTAGATGTTGCCGGCGACCAGGCCGTTCACCGTGTTGTCGAGGAAGAGCTCCATCGTGCCTCTGTGGTGGATCTCCGGCGAACGTTTACGCTCACGCCCCTACAGCGGCGTGGTCGACGGCGCGGCGCAGGGCGTGGAGGTTGGCGGCGGGCGTGTCGGGCCGCACGCCGCAGCCCGGCGCGAGCAGCAAGCGCGGGCCGCCGGCCGCGAGGGCCGCCAACGCCTCGGCCTCAACCTCCTCAGGCGAGCCGCTCAGAATGGCGCCGGCCTCGTCCACTCCGCCGATCAGGGCCTTGCCGGTGAGGCCGGTGGCCTCCGCGATGCCGGGATTCCCCTGGCCGACGGCGGCCCAATTCAGGGCGTGGACGGGGTAGTCGGCGGCGAGCTCGAAGTAGACTTGGGGGCCGCAGATGTGGAGCAGGTTGAAGGGCGCGGCCCGCACCGCCTCCAACACCCGCAGGTCGTAGGGCTTGCCGAAGGTCTCGTACTCCTCCCGCGTCAGCACGCCCTGGCGGGCCAGGCGCACAATGGCGAAGAAGAGCCCGCTGGCGCCCGCGTCCACGCTCGCCGCGGCGTAGCGGGCCAGGGTATCGGCGATGGCCTCGAGGGCAGCGTGGGCGCCCTCGGGGTTGGCGTGGAGCAGCGCTCGCAGGTGGCCGAAGTCGGAGCCGAGGCCGAGGTCGGCCGTCTGGTCGCCGAGGCCGGCGGAGAGGAAGGCCAGCACCGAGAGAGGCGAGAAGACCGTCTGCACGAAGTGGGCGCCGTCCACGCCGGAACGCACGCGGCGCAGCAGATCGAGCTGCTCGGCGAAGACGCCGCCGGTGGGGCTCACCCGCTCGATGCGGCCGAGATCGGCCGGGCTGCGCAGCGGCCCCTCGACGAGGCGGGGCAGCACACCGTCGTAGTGATCGTAGTCGTAGCGGTTACCCCAAGCCTCGGCGTAGTAGGTGGCCCGCGGGTTGACCTTGATCCAGTCCCAATCGAACTGGTGGAAATGGGCGAGGGTGGCGGCGGCGAGGGTGGCGCTGTAGCGCTCCTCGGGGATGAAGTGGCGCCAGGCGCTCACCGGCGCCCGATCCACAGGCTCACCGCGCAGGGCGGCATCCACCCGCTCGCGCTTGCTGAGTGTCGTCATCGTGACCTCCCTTTGATGGCTGGGTGACCGCGCTCGCTTCGCTTGCGCCGGATGAGAGAGTGACGCCTGACGGCAATCCTGGCGTCACCCTCTCACCCTGTCACCCCTTACCTGTCACCGACTCGCCACCGGCGTGCCGTCCCAGAGCTTGAAGGCGCCATCGCGGACCACCAGCCGGGCATCTCGCGGATCTTCAACCCGGCGCGTCTCGGGGTTGAAGCTGACGCTCCCGTAGACAACACTGGGCACATCCTTCAGCTGGCCGAGGGCGTCGCGGATAGCCTTGCGGTCGGGGCCGCCGAGCTCGATCGCGGCGGCGATCAGCTTCATGGTGTCGTAGGCGTGGGCGGCGAAGTAGTCTGACTCCTCATCGTACTTCTCGCGGAACTTCTGCAGATAGGTCTGCACCTCGGGGCGCGGGTCATCGGGCGAGAAGTTCGAGGAGAGGTAGACGCCCTCGACAGCGGTGCCACCCAACTCGAGGAACTTCGGCGAGTGGTTGGAGCCGTTGGCCACGATCGGCACGGTGATGCCGAGGGCGCGGATCTGCTGGGCAAGCAGCGCGGCGTCGGTGTAGTAGGAGACGAAGACGATGCCGTCGGGGTTCGCGTTGCGGATGTTGGTCAGCGCGGTGCGGAAATCCTTCTCGTCGGGGAGATAGGCCTCGGTGGCCACGATCTCCACGCCCCGCTCGATCAGGCGCTGCGCCGTGAGGTCGTAGGTGGTCTTGCCCCAATCGGTGTTGAGGTGCAGCACGGCCACGCGCTTGAGGCCGAGGTCGGCCACGTAGTCGGCGTGGAGCGGGCCGGCATCGTCCTGGCTGATCGAGTTCGACCAGGTGTAGAGGCCGCCCTTGGTGAAGTCGGGATGAGAGTTGGTGAAGCCGAACTGCACCAGGCCGGCGCGCTCGTAGATCGGGGAGGCGGCCATCGAGGCGGGGCTGGAGAAGTCGCCGAGCTCCACCAGGATGCGCTCGTCGGCGATGAACTTCTGGGCCACCACCACTGACTGCTTGGGATCGCTCTGGCTATCCTCGAAGACGTAGGCCAGCGGGCGGCCGCGGACGCCGCCTGCCCCGTTAATCTCGTCCAAGGCGAGGTCGAAGCCCTTCTGCCACTGGGCACCGTATTGGGCGTTGTTGCCGGTGAGCGGGCCGCTCACCCCGATCAACAGCGGCTCGTCGGCGCTGGCCTGCTGGCCAGGGGCGGCACAGGCGGCAAGCACGAGCGCGAAGATGATGAGCTGAAGCGCCAAGGCGACGAGCGAGCGGGCCGCAAGCCGAGGCGAGGCCTCTGCGCGGAAGATCAGCCTCATACCCATGCTCCTTCCGACAGCATTCTTTGCCGGAGATGACGATGAGGCCAATCTTAATATACACGATTAAATTTGTCAAGAACCTT
>DAOUGF010000702.1:0-8706 GCA_034429295.1 Chloroflexaceae bacterium | reverse complement strand
AGGAAGAGCGCGTGGGCGCTGCGGTTGAGCGCGCCCGCCGTGAGCGTCACCCGGTCGGGCGGGGGCTTGGGGGCGCCGGTGACCGCCGCGACGAGCTGATCGGCAGGGGCGTCGAGCTGGGGGAAGCCGGGGAAGAGCGAGGCCGTGTGGCCGTCTGGCCCCATGCCGAGCAGGGCGATGTCGATCCGACCGTCGTGGGCCGCGAGCAGTGCCTTCACTTGGCGCTCGTACACCTCGGCGGCCCGCTCCGGCGGGAAGTAAGTGGCCACGGGATAGATCTGGATCGACGGGATGGGCACATGGTCGAGGAGCGTGGCGCAAGCTTGGCCGTAGTTGCTCTCGGGGCTATCGAACGGCACCACCCGCTCGTCGCACCAGATCACGCTGAGTTGCTCCCAAGGCACCCGTGATCGTAGCGGCTCAGCCACCAGCCGCCGAAAGACGCCAGGCGGTGTCGAGCCGCCCGAGAGGGCCAGTAGCACGGCGCCTCGCTCCCGGCCCAGCTGCTCGGCCAGGGCGGCCAGGCGCTCGGCGGCGGCGGCCTGCAGTTCGTCGAGCGTCGCGTAGATCTGTACCTGCGGCTCATTGGTCGGCATCGGTGCCCTCCTAGCTTCCCTGCTGCCCGCCCTACGCCGCCACCCGCTCGCTCAACATACGCAGGGCCTCGTCGCGGGCGGCCTCGAAAGGCTCGGCGCGGCTGTAGGCCCGGCAGGCCACCCCGTAGCAAACCAGCAGGCGTAGCAGCGGCAGGCGCTCCTGCTCAGCTTGGCTCAGCGGGCCTGCGGCGCAGTACCCCTCCAGCAACCCCTCCCGCCAGGGCTCGGGGTAGCTCGGGCAGAGGCCGCAGGCCAGGTCGAAGAGGCCATCGCCGCCCACCCAGCGCCCCGGCTCGACGATCGCCTCAAGGTGCACATGCTCGCCGGTGGTGCAGCGCACGCTGGCAGGCCCGAAGGCGCCGTGCATGAGGCCAGGCTGGCTGATCTCCAGCCGCGGGTCAGCCAGCAGAGCGGCCACAGCAGCCTGCTCGCTCTTGCCAAAGACAAGGGTGTCGAGCGGAGGCGGCGCCAGCTGGGCCATGATCTGTCGCAGCACGGTCGTCCAGCGTTGCTGTGGCCAGCGCCCCGCCGGATTGGGCCGGCCAACGCCGGGCACGCTCACCCGGTGCATGCGCCGTAGCACCCGGCCGGCTTGGCGGCCGGCGCCCCGCAGCAGGTAAGGGGCCTGGAGCGCGGTTGCGGGCACGCCCGGCACGAAGCTCTCCACGGTGTAGGCGAACGGCACCATCGTGCGGGAGAGATCCCGCTGGATGAGCCGGGGCGAGGGCAGTTGCTGCCCGTTCATCGTGCGGACGAAGCAGACGTGGGCGCCCAAATCGTCCTCGGGGGCCACGCGGAGGATCAGATGCTCGCCGGGCGTGGAGAGGCGCACCAGCAGATGCTGCTCCGTCTGCATATAGAAGGACACCGCCTGCGGCCGCAGGTTCAGCGCCCGCACCACCAGCGCCGTGTAGTCGCCGAGCCGGCCCATCGCCCGCAGCCAGGCGTCGCTCAGGCCCTCGGTGACCGGCGGGATGTGGTGGTTCAGGTGGCTGTAGTTCATCGGCTTACGGGCTAACCTGCACCTCGGGGAGCACGAAGCGCAGCGCGCGGTTGAGCTGGCGGTCGGCAACCCAGACGGAGCCGTCGGCGGCGATGCCGATGCCGCTGGGGCTGCCGAGCGAGGCCATATCGCTGCCCTGGCCGCCCCAGCGCAGCAGCAGGTCGCCCCGCAAGTTGAAGGCCATCACCTCGTTGCGGCTCGGCACGCTCACATACACCTTGCCGTCGGGGCTCGCGCTGATCGACGGATCGTCGTAGGTGTTGGGCCGCCAGCCGCTCACCGTCCAGGTGACGATCGGGATGGGGCCGACGCGGCCGCTGCCGTCGGGAGCGAAGACCTGGACGCGGCCGTTCCACGTGTCGGCCACATACAGATTGCCTTGGGCATCCACCGCCACGCCGGTCGGCTCGTTGAAAGCGCCGGGCTCGCTCCCCTCGTAGCCAAACTGGTATAGGAAGTTGCCCTCACGGTCGGTTACGACGATGCGCTTGTTGCCGGTATCAGCGATATAGAGATTGCCCTGCCTGTCGAGCGTCAGGCCGCGGGGCCCGAAGAAACCGAGCGGCTTCGCCGCGTTGCCGGCTTGAGTGCCGTCGGTGATCGTGGCCCGGCGCCCATCGCCGAGATCCTGCTCGCCGCTGCCCCAAGTGCCGAGCGGGCGGCCCTGCGGGTCGAACTTCACTACGCGGGCGTTCCAGGTATCGGCCACATACACGTTGCCCTCTTCGTCCACCGCCACGCCGCGAGGCTCGTAGAGCCGTCCCGGGTCGCTGCCGAAGCCGCCCATGCTCCGCAGGAACTGGCCGTCGGGGGCGAAGACGTGGATCTGGTGGCCGCCGGTGTCGGCGATATACACATTGCCCTGCCCGTCCACCGTGATGCCGGTTGGGCCGCTGGCGCTCTGCGGCAGCGTCAGGGCCTGCTGGGCCACCAGGCGCAGCTCGGGGCCGGCGGCGGTGGGGGCGGCGCCGCCCGCTCCGGCCGCCAGGTCGCTCCGCAGCCAGACCTCCATCTCTCGCGCGCCGGGCACCAGCGGGTAGGGTAGCTCCCGATAGAGCAGGAAGGCTCGCAGCGTATCCCAATTCTCTGGGAGGAAGGGCCAGAGCAGCGGCGCGAAGGGGCCGTGCAGGTCGGCGCTGATGTCGCGCCCGCAGCCGCCCGAGCCGCCCTCGCCGCCTGAGCCCTCATACTCAGCACGCGGCGTCCACGTGCTGTAGTAGAAGCGCTTATAGCCGGGGCTTTGCGGGGAGCACTTGTCGCCCTCGGGGAACCACCAGTTGAACACGCCGGTCTCGCCATAGGGCTGAACATAATGTTCGCTCAGCACTTCGCGCACCCGGGAGGTCACGTGGGGTTTGTAGAGCATCACCACCGGGGCGAGAGCGGTGGAACCATCGGGCAGCTGCACCTCGAAGGTGGATGCGCGCGGGTTTTCCTGGAAGGTGTCGCTCCGCATCCAGGAGAGGCGCTTAAAGTTGCGGAAGTACCACTGCAGCGGCCAGGCGAGCGAGCCCTCGCCGTTCTCCGAGCCGCTATCAATAATCACCGGCATGCTCAGGCCGCCGGCGACGTCCTCGGGGGTGCGCGAGCCGCGGGTAAGGTTGATCGCCAGCTCCCGCACATCGGCCACGTAGCGCGGCACATCAGGGGCCGTCTGCGTGTAGACCAGCAGTTCCACCGGTGTGTCGGGATGGTCGTAGACGGCCATCCAGGTGGAGCGCAGCGTGTAGGCGCCGAGCAGCCCCGCCAGGGTGAGCGCCGAGAGAGCGAGCGTCGCCCGCGCCCCAAGCTCGCTCCCAAGCGTCAGCAGCCCATAGATCAGGCCGCCGGCGATCAGCAGTGGCACCAGGCCCTGCAGCAGGTTGCGCTGGGCCTCCTGGCCCGCGCCGCTCGCTCCGAAGCGCCAGAGCGCCACCCCGATCGCCATCAGGATGAGGGCTGTGAGCAGGGGCACAAGGGCGATTTTGAAAGCCGGAGTCTGAATGGGCGATCGGATGTCCCCCTCGGCGGCATCCGCCGTAGGCGCGCTCTGCGACGCGCGGCCAGCAAACTGCAGGAGCCTGGCGATCACCCAGGCGGTGAGCAGGTTGCCCGGCAGCGCCATGTGCACCACCAGCCAGGGCATCTTCTCGCCGGCCCAGGAGAAGATGATCACGGCGCTCCAGAACCAGAAGACCACCAGGAGCGGGAAGAGCGCCCACGGGACCATCCCAGCAGGCTTGGCCATCGTATCGCTCGTCGGCGACTCAGCTGCCGGGCTGTCGCCCTCTGTATGGGGCGCGGCTGCCCCTTCCAGCGCCTGAGCGCGCTCGTCGCTCGTCAGTTCGTTATCGGTCGCTAGCCGATTGTCATCGGCCCGCCGTCGCTCATCCAGAAAGCGCCTCACCACCCCCGTCATCATCGCCGCCACTGTGCCGAAGGCGGCGATGACGGCGAGGGGCTCGTAGAGTGGCAGCTGCATCAGGTAGTAGTACCAGGGCTGGTCGCCGCGGGCGTACTCCTGCTGGCTGCCGAGCCAGTAGGCGAGGCCGGCGTAGAGCCCGTCGAAGGCGCCGGGCATATAGGCGAAGAAGGACGAGTAGAGCACAAGGTAGATCCCGCCGAGGATAGCGAGAGCCACCCAGAGCGTCCCGCGCCGCTCCCACCAGAGCTCCTTCAGGCGAGGCACCAGCACCGGCGTTGGGTCCCACAGCCGCTGGCAGAGCCAGGCCAGCAGGAAGGCAGAGGCCACCAGGAAGGCCTTCTCGCCGAAGTAGAGCCCCTGGCCCAGCGGGATGCGGGGGTTGAAGAGCATCAGCATCACGCAGAGCCCCATCACCGCGGGCAGGACGATATTCAGGTAGCGGGCGAAGCGGCTCTCCGTCAGCAGGCGCATCAGCACGAAGATGCCGAAGATGAAGAGCAGGATGTAGTAGAGCTCGTGGGTGGCGATCGCCAACGCCAGCGCGGCGGCGGTGAGATAGAGCCAGCGGGCCCGCCCGGTGTCGATCCAGCGCAGCGCGCCGATCAGCAGCCAGAGCTCCCAGAGCACCATCAGCCCGTCGTGGCGAGCGAAGCGGGTGTAGTAGAGCAGCGATGGCGAGAAGGCCAGCAGGGCCCCGGCGACCAGCGCCCCAACGCGCCCCAGGTAAGGTCGCAGCCACCAGGTGGAGGCGACCATCACAATGCCTGCGACAGCCATCGGCAGGCGCGCCTGGGCGTCGCCGTCGCCGAAGAGGAAGTAGGCCAGCGCCGTGAGGTAGTAGAGCGACGGCCCGTGGTAGACCGGGTCGTAGCAGTAGGTTGGCGCCGTCGCGCCGCCCCAACAGGTGAAGCCGCCCGACCCGGTGTAGAGTCGCCAGCTCGACCAGGCATGGATGCTCTCGTCGTGGTGCATCGCCATCCGGTCCAGGCCCCACAGATGAGCGACCACGCTGGCGAGCATCAGCAACAGGTAGGCCGCAAGCTCCCAACTCACCCTGGCGAAGGGCGCAGGGCGGCTCAGCGCGAGCGGCGGCTGGATCGGATCGAGGGTCTCTACGGCCATATGGATATCTCTAGATGGGGCGTTGGAGCGCCCCGTCGTGGGCGCCTACGGTGGGGCGCCCGTACTCGTTAGCTATTGGGCGGTCGGCCACTAGTGCAGTTTCAGGCGACCTTACTTTGGCTATGACGCCTGGTTTTCTGGCTTTCGGAGGCTCTAGCTGTATGGATTACGGACTACAGACAACGCTGTACGGCCACTAGGGTCCGGCCTTGCCGGCCAGATCGCCGCCGAGCCCCACGCCGATCTGGCTGGCGAGCTCGGGGCGCACAGCAACCACAAAGTCGGTCGAGCCGAGAGGGGCGCCGGGATCGCGGAACATCAGGAAGCGCCACCAGCGCTCGCCCACCTCGCGGTCGAAGGGCGCCCGCAGCAACTGGGCCAGCAGCGAGACCTCCTCCAGCGGCCTCTCGCGCCAGCCGGGATTGAGGCGATAGACCTGATCCTCGGGGAACCACCAGCGCAACGGGTAGCGTTGCACAACAAAGCCGTCGAGGAGCTGCTGGCTCCCGCCGGTGAAGTTCTCCTGCAGCAGCAGCACCGCCATCACCGAGTCGTCGGGCGCCGTCACCAGCGGCCCGCTGGTGCGCTGCGCCGCGCTAAAATCCCGCAGATACCAGCTCCAGACCGTCTCGTTATCGTACTGCACGGGGATCTGCAGGCCCCCGCCCCGGCGTCGCGATGCCTCCTCCAGCCGCCGCACCACCCGCATCACATCGGGCGACGTCTGGGTGTAGACCATCGCCTCAACCGGTACGTCGCTATTGATGTAGGCGAGGCGCACGGCCGAGCGGGCGGTGTAGAGGCCGATCGCAAGGCCCGTGCAGACGGCGAGCAGCGCGGCGGCGTGGCCCCAGCCCCAGCGCAGTCCGGCGCCGATCGTGAGCATCGCAACCAGGGCGAGGGCGGCGGCGGCCACCATCCAGGGCGAGATCCGCACCGCGGCTTCTTCGCCGAAACTCACCACGGCCGTCATCAGCACAAAACCGAGGCCGACGATGGCGGCGAAGAGGCTACCGTAGATCACCCAAGGGGCGCGCACCGCGCCCAGGGCGCTGGGCTGCCCGTCGAGGGCGGCGACCTCGTCTGCCCGATGCCTTGTCCAGATGATCCGCTGCGCCGCCCAAGCGGCGAAGAGCGTGAGCGGCACCGACATATGCAGCGTCAGCCAGGGCATCTTCTCGCCCGCCCAGGTGTAGATGCCCAAGGCGGCGACGGCCCACCACGCCAGCAGGAGAATCGAGAATTGAGAATAGGGAATGGCGTCTGGTCGGGCAGATTCCGCTCTCTCCTCGCCCTCCTCTGAGCGGAACTGCTTTTCTCGATACCTAATTCTCACATCCCGGGCGAGCAGGGCGAGCCCGAGCGCGCCGAAGATCAGCAGCAGCGGCTCATAGACGCTGAGAAGGAAGAAGTAGTAGTGGCCCGGCTGGCTGCCCCGCTGCACGTTGTGCTGCGCCAGCCAGTAGAGCAGCGAGCCCGCCACACCGCTGAAGAGGCCGATGATATTGGTGAAGAAGGCTGTGAAGAAAAGGGCGTAGATGCTCAGGAGCAGCAGCAAGGCGGCCAGCCAACGCCGGCCGCCCCCGAGGCTGGAGGCGATCTCCGCTGCGGGGGCGCCCCGCTCCAGGGCCCTGGCCCAAGGCGTGAGACCGTCGGCGCTAGGCTGCCGCCAGATCAGATAGATGAGGGCCGCGAGGGCGCCGAGACAGAGGCCCATCGCGATGAGGATGGCGGGATGGCGGAAGAAGAGCCAGAGGTCGGCGAGGTAGCCGCCGATATTCTCGAAGAGCCCGCGCCCGCCAGTGTCGTCGGCGCGGTTGCGCACCCGCAGCGCGTAGGCGTTGTCCTCGGTCTCCAGCGGCCCCCAGCCGAGGAGCCCCGGCCGCTCCACCACGATCTCGCCCGTTGTGGCGTCGCGGCTGGCGTTATGGGCGCCGTCCACCCTAGCCTCGCCGGGGAGCACAAAGACGAGCAGAGCCACCAGCACGCCCAACGCGGCCACGATCGCCAGGCCGGGCCGGTAGACCTGCCAGAGGAAGGCGGCGAGGAGCGGCGCCGCCATGATCAGCAGGAAGAGATAGCTCGTCTCCTGATTGACGAGCATCAGCCCGAAGGCAGCCGTGCCGGCGAGCAGCCACGCCGGGCGCCGCGTGGCGACGTAGCGCACGATCGCGGCGAAGACCAGCACCTCGCAGAGCACCGAGTAGATATCGTGGCGGAAGAAGCGCCCCACGTAGAGCGCCACCGGCGAGATCAGCAGGTAGCAGGCGGCGATCAGCGCAGCCGGGCGGCCGATCTCTCGCCGGATCAGGTAGGGCGAGAGGGTGAGCGCGGTGCCCGCCAGGGCCGGGCCGAGCCGCGCGGTGAAGTCGTTGTCGCCGAAGAGGAAGTAGAGGAAGGCCCCGATGTAGTAGAGCAGCGGCCCGTGGAGCAGCGGGTCGTGGATATAGCCGCGGCCGACCAGCAGATACCACGAATAGGAGGCGTGGAGCGTCTCGTCGTGGTGCAAGGCATGGTCGCCAAGCGCCCAGAGGTGGGCCAGCAGCGCCAGCGCGCCGAGGATCAGGTAGGCCAACTGCTCGACCGTGAGGGCCCAGGGCCGGGCGATGTCGGTGGGGCCGGTGGCCCCGATTGCAGCCTCGGGCCGCGACAGATCAAGGGTGGACATCGTACCTCAAAGCGCCGTGCGCGCGTCGTGTACAGCTCCCGGGCATTGTACACGAAGGCTTTAGGACGGGCAAGGCGGGCGGTCAGTAGCCCGTAGTCGATAGTCCGTACACCGTAGTCCGTACATCGTACAGCCACCAGCCGCCGACTGCCGGGCTCGCAGGCGAACTACGGACTACCGATTACGGATTACGGGCTACGGCATAAACAGCTCGCCCAGCAGCGCCTCGTGTGGCTCCTGGAACGGCCACAGCACCAGCCCAGCCCCCGCCGCCTCCGCCGTCGCCAGCGCGGTCTGCAGGTCGGCCCGCAGCGCCGCCTCGTCGCGCAGCGCGCCCGCGCCAGTTGGGAAGCCGAGCTCCGTAATCACCACGGGCTTCATCCCCGGCAGCGCCTCTAGCTCCACCAGGCTGCGCTCCAGATCCCGCGGGAAGCCTTGCCCGTAGTACCAGTGCTGGGCATAGCGCCCCGAGTCGAAGGGATCGTTGTCGTAGTAGTGGAAGGAGTAGAAATCCACCAGTTCGTCGAGCCGGCTCGGCGCCGCGATGGGCCGGAAGTAGCTCTTCGCGAAGGCCGCGCCGATCGTCAGCGGATGGCTCGGGTCGAGGGCGCGGACCTCGGCGTTCAGGCGGGCCAGGAACTCCAGCCTGCCCTTAGCCAGCTCAATGCAGAGCGGATAGTCGCCGTTGTCCCAATCCCAGCAGTGGCCATCGATCGGGCTGCCGATATCCGGCTCGTTGAAGAGGTCCAACCCGAGCACGCCGGGGCGCCCGGCGAGGTGGCTGACCACAGGGCGGACGTGCAGCTCGGCGGCCTGCTCGTAGCCGGCGGCGGTGAGCTGATCCTGGGGGAACTTGGCGAGCAGCACCGGCAGCACATAGATGCCGTGGCGGTTGGCGCTGTTGATCAGCCCG